>CAZYSF010000613.1:0-3824 GCA_964649635.1 uncultured Anaerolineales bacterium
CGCTGGCCGGATTGTATTCAAACCAATTATCGTACAGGACCGCGATCCGCGCGCCCTCGGCCGAAGTAAGCCTCTCCAGTGCGCCGGCCAGATCGCTCTGCCATTCGCCGCCGAGTTTCGCCCGCAGCACCTCGCGCGAGGCCAAGCCGAACAAATCCACCAGGTGCAGGTCCGCCAGGTAATCGATCGCGCCGATATCGTTGGCCGCGACGACCGCCTGCGGATAATACTCGTTCAGGAACAGGCCCATCTGGTACTGCTGCTGCCAGATGTTGCGCGATGCCACCGGCGTCTTCCAAATCGCCTGGAAGCCCAATACCCCGAGGGGAATCGCCGTCAAAGCGGCGGCGGATATTCCGGCTGCGGCCGCGGCGGCGTTGCGCCGGAAGATTTTCCAATCAAAAAGCGGCGCGCCCAGACGGCCGATCGCCCAAATCCCCAATGCGTTGAGATATGCCCCATACCGGAAGAACATCTCGGCGGTGATCCACATCGAATGCATCACCGCGATCAACAGGAAGAGAACCGCGGGGAGGACACGGGGATCCCAGAAAGAAGCCGGTTTCTCCGAACGCGCGCGCCACAGCAGCATGACCAGAAGCAGTACGGCCAGCGACTGCCAGACCGGCAGGTGGACCGAATCGATATCGGTGATGGGCTCAAACGGCCGGGCGGCCATGTTCCACAGCGAAACCGGATCCGTCCATGCCACGCCGCTGTGTTTGATCAGCAGCGAGTTGGGAAGGAACGACCACCCCTGACTCATGGAGAATGCGCCGGACAGCACGACCGGAAGCGCGGCGGACAAACCGACCAGCACCGTCGTCTGCCACCGGCCGCGCAGAGCCAGCATCAGGCACACCGCCGCCGCGATGAAACAACCTTCATAACGGACCGCCGCGCAAAGCGCGGCCAGCAGGCAAAGGGAAAGCAGTCGGCCCTTCCCGTCTCCGGACAGATATCGCACGGCAGCCGCGGAAAAAGCAACCGCCGAAAGCGCCTGCAGCATCGTCTCCATGCCGTTGAAGAGGATCGGCCCGAAGGGCAGGAACAGCATCCACCCGATCAGCATGCCAAATGCCCAGCGGGGATTTTTCCCGCCGCCGGCCCATTCGCGGTACAGCAGGGCGATGAAGATTCCCGTCACCGCCAGGTTTATCAGGAGCGGGAGGATCTCGCGATCGCCGAGCAGTTTCAGAGCGCCCGCCAGGAGCAGCGGCCAGAGGATCGAGCTGGAGGACGAGGAGAACCCGAACGGGGTGACGCCAAACACTCCGTCGCGCACGAGGTGCTTGGCGATGGCGAGGTGGATGTAGGCATCGTCGAGGTTGTAGATAAACCGCCCGCCGGTCTGGCGCATGATTAAAAGGAAATACACCAGCGCCGCCCCGCCGGCGACCGCGAACGCCGCGAGCAGGAAGGAATTCCGGCGCACAAATTCTGCGGCCCGGGTCATTCCGCCGCTCCCTCCGCCGGTCTGGAGAGGATTGAACCCGCGGGAAGGCCGTTCAGGAAAGATTCCGTGCACGCCTGCAATTGCGGATCATCCGCCAGGAAGAAAATCTCCGCCGTACCGCAAGCAGCACAATCGGTCCGCATCCAGCCCCCGGCCTGAGTCCAAATTTTCGCCGCCTGAGCCTGCAGGGTCGGATGGAAAATGACGGCCGCGGCCGCGCCCATGCGCTCCGCTTCCGCTCTCATCCACTCGGCCTGGAGATCACCGGAGCGCCGCTGGCCGAACGCACGCAAGTCGACAAATCCGCTTAAATCCACAACGGAGTCGCCCCCGGTCAGGAATACGATCGTCCCCGGAGCGTCGGTCGCAATCGGCCCGGAGCCGCACTTGGCCGCCCAGTCGGCCGCCGGCCGGACGACCCATTTCATCCGGTCCAGGGATTGGTTGAATTGGATCGCGCCCTGAACTCCGCGGTTGACCAGCGGGAAAACAAGCAGGATCGCCAGCGCCCCGCCTGCGAATAAAACCACCGCATCCTTTCGCAATTGGCGAAAATTTTCAGGGAGGATTTTTCCAAGCGCCGGCAGGGCAGCCCAAGCGCCGAGCATTACGAGCCAGGAACTGTAACGGTAGCCGGGGTTCCCGGCCATAGTTAAGTAGGCCAGGATAATCAGGAGAGCAAGCGCCGGGGCATGGAATTCCCGCTCGCGGACGGATTTCAACCGGTTGGTAATCCCCAGCCAGGCCGGGAGCAGCGTCAGAAGCAGGACCACCATACGCAGGTCGGGATTAACCCCAAGGATATTCAGCGACCGGAAGACGACCGACGGCCATTGCGAAGGATCGGAGGGTATCAATTCCGCGCGGCGCAGATATACCGACGCGGGTACGGGCAGCCATCCCGCGCGCCAGGAGATTAACCCGAAAATCGCGATCGGCAGCGCCGCCGCACAAGGAACCAGAATGGCCGCGACGAAATCCTTTTTAAGGAAGAGGAAGCCCGCGGCGAATGCGACCAGCAGCATTCCTTCGTAGCGGGTCGAGGCCAGCAGAAAAGCCGTCAGGGCCATCGGCGCGACGCCGGCTTGCGGCGCGGATTGCATCCGGCGCGCCCACTGTTCGAGGAAGATGAGCATCAATACGAGGAACAGGACGTGTTCCATCCCGGCCGCCGCCAGCGGCGCCAGCGGCAGGCCGGCGATCATGACCGCCAGCAAGACCGCCTGCGCGGCCGGGGAGGCGATCGCCTCACGGATGGCGCGATACGCCAAGGCGATTAAAACCAGGGACAGGACCGCGTTCAGGATGCAAGGCCAAAGCGCGTTTGCGCCGAGCAGCAGGAAAACCGGCGCCAGCAGGAACGGCCAAATCAGGGTTCCGAAGGCCGAGGTGAACTCACCCGGCAGGATCTCCCAGGCGAACCGGCCGGCGAGGTTTTTCGCGACGGCCAGCCGCTGGTAGGCATCCTCATCCGGAAGCAAAAATCGCCCGGAGGAAATCTGCGCCGAGAGGGTGATCCCCAGCAGAATTAAAAACAATCCCCATGCCGCCCACAGCGGCCATTGCGCCCGTCCTCCCGCTCCCGGAATTCGTTTTTCAACCGTCATGGGGTTCCTCCGCCATATCCGCCTCCATCACCGGGACGAACTTCACCCGCGCGGGCAGGCTGCCCGCGAACTCCGCCAATTGCGCGCGGAGCGCATCCGCCCGGGCGGGATCCGGCGCGTAAAAAGAAACGACGTCCCCCCCGCACACGTAGCAATCCGTAAAATGCCACTCGCCGACCTTGACCCATGATTGCGGCAGGCCGCCGTAACGGTCAAACCAGTAATCGTACACGACGACCACCGTCGCGCCGCTTTCGCGGACCAGCCGCTCGATCATCGGCGAGTCATACGTGCCGCCGAGTTTTGCGCGCGCCACGTCCATCGAGGCCAGACCGTACAGATCCAGGAGCGGGAACTCATTGAAGAAGGAGACGGCGCCGATATCGTTGGCCGCCACCGGGCCATCGGGATAATATCGGTTAAGGAAGACCGCCATTTGATACTGCATCTCATAGATGTTGCGCGCCGCCGGCGGCGTATGAAGGATCGCCCCGGAAGCCCGCCCCGCGAACGGGTACGCCAGCATCCCCGCCAGGAGCCCGGTGGCGATGCGCGCCGCCGCGCCGGCCGGGATGCGCAAGTTCCAGCCGCCCGGCGGCGCGGCGGCTTCGAGCGTCCATACGCCGAGCGCGATGAGGTAGGCGGCGTGGCGGTAGAACCATTCCATGTTAATCAGCGCGCCATGCGCGAAAACGATCATCAGAAAGAACATGCCCGGCACGAGCCGCGGGAATAATTTTCCGCGCGCCGCTTCATCGGCC
>CAZYSF010000614.1:0-3516 GCA_964649635.1 uncultured Anaerolineales bacterium
CACCCGCATGCCAGCGCTTCGGGCAACATCGTCGTGGTGCACAACGGGATCGTCGAAAATTTTCTGGAGCTGAAAGCAGAGCTGACCGCGGAAGGCGTCAAATTCCGTTCCGAGACCGACAGCGAGGTCATCGCCCACCTGATCGAATTGCATGCCGGCGCGGATACGCCGCTGTTCGAAGCCGTCCGCCGCGCCGTCGCGCGGCTGCGCGGCGCACACGGGATCGTGGCGATCTCCGCCCGCGAACCGGAAACGATCGTCGCCGCCCGGCTGGGCAACGCCGGCGGGGTGACGATCGGGGCCGGGGACGGGGAGATGTTCATCGCCTCCGACATGCCGGCCCTTCTGGATCACACCCGGCGGATGGCCTTCCTCGATTCCGGCCGGATCGCATGCGTCACCCGCAACGGGTTTGCGGTGCAGACCCTGGACGGCACGGCGGTCGAAGTCCCGGTTCAGACCGTCACCTGGGATGCGGCGGCGGCCGAGAAGGGAACCTACACACATTTCATGCAGAAGGAAATCCACGAACAGGTGCGCTCGCTGGGGGATACGATGGCCGGGCGGGTGGATTTCGAAGCCGGGGAGATCTTCCTCCCGACTCTGAACCTCACCCGGGCCCTCGCCCGGAAGATCAAACGCGTGATCCTGGTCGGTTGCGGGACGGCCTCCTACGCCTGCATGGTCGGGCGGATCCTGATCGAGCGGCTGGCGCACATCCCCGCCGAGATGGATATCGCCTCCGAGTTCCGCTACCGCGACCCGATCATCGAACCCGGCACCGTGGTGATCGCGATCTCGCAATCCGGCGAGACGGTCGACACGCTCGCGGCGATGGACGAAGCGCGCCGCAAGTGGGCAACGCTGTGGAGCATCGTCAACGTCGTCGGTTCGCAGGCGATGCGCATCTCCGACGGGTACCTCTCCATGCAAACCGGCCCGGAGATCGGGGTGGCCTCCACCAAGGCGTTCACCGCGCCGCTGGTCGATCTCTTTCTGCTGGCGGTCCTGCTCGGTCAGCTGCGCGGCACGCTGCCGGCGGACGAGCGCAAACGGCGGGTGGCCGAACTGCGTCGCCTGCCCGGGCTGGTCGGGGAATGCCTGGCGCGCGAGTCGGCGGTGGCCGGCGTGGCCGCCGCGCTCAAGGACACCACCCACTGCCTGTACCTCGGGCGGGGAAGCAACATGCCGATCGCTTACGAGGGGGCGCTCAAGCTGAAGGAGATCTCCTACATCCACGCCGAGGCCTACCCGGCCGGGGAGATGAAACACGGGCCGATCGCGCTGGTGGATAAGAGCATGCCGGTGATCGCGCTCGCCCCGCGCGATCCGTGGTACGAGAAGATGCTCAACCAGATCGAGCAGACCAAATCCCGCGGCGGGATGGTCGTGGCGGTGTGCACCGACGGCGACGACAAAATCCCCGCCAAGGTGGATTTCACGCTCCCGATCCCCGCCATCTCCTGGATGCTCAGCCCGGTGTTGACGGTCATCCCGCTCCAGCTGCTGGCGTACCATATCGCGGTCTTACGCGGTTGCGACGTCGACCAGCCGCGGAATTTGGCCAAGAGCGTGACGGTGGAGTGAGGAGACCGACCATAGACCATCGACGATGGACCATGGCCAATAATCGTTCATGTTCCGTCGCGCGCTAAAATAAGGTTTTCCCATCGACCACCGACGAAAGACCATCGAAAAACCAGACCATAGACCATGAACGATGTGCCATGGACGATCGTTATGAGTGAATGACTGCGCGCAACCAAGAAGAAAAACAAAAACGGCCGCCTTCCGGGATGGAAGGCGGCCGTAATTATTCTCCGGCATGTTATATCAAAAACCGGATATTCCACATCGCCGGAAGCAGAGAATAATCCGAACCGGAGGGGATCAGGATCATGATGAGGATAAACAGCAGATAGCACACCACGCCGATGATGACCAGCCCGGCAACGACGCTCCCGAGGATCAGACCCGTCAAGGCCAGTCCGTCCCCGGTTTGGCGTCCGCCGCTTTGCTTGATCTGGTTCCGGGCAACCAGCCCGAGAACGATGGCGGCGATGGCAAATATCATCCCGCATCCGTAGCAGAAAGCCGTGGGAAGGGAGACGATGCCGAGGATCAGGCTGGTGATGGCCAGCGCATTGGTCTGGGTGGTGCTTTGATAGGGAATTCCTTTCGCCACGCATTGGGGGCAGTAGTTCTTTTCCATCACGACGGTTGTGCATTCCGTGCATGTGAATTTTCCGCAGCCGACGCAGGTTCCCGCTGCTTCACGGTCGGGATGAATGTAGCAATTCATGGTCGCTCCTATTCATGGGCTAAGGATGGCGGACGATGGACGATAAAAATCTTACCATAGACCATGGACGATGGGCTATCGACCCTCAAAACCGACCATAGACCGTCGAAGATGGACCATCGGAAACCAGACGATGGACGATAGACCATGGACCATGGCCGATAATTGTTTGTGAAGGTTTCGTGTATAGAGGAATAAACGATCGCCCTTTATCCACGGGCGGCCGAATTATTTTTTTGCGCGCAATCCATCACCCGCAACCATCGGTCATCGTCCATGGTCTGGTTCTTCGATCGTCGATGGTCGGGTTTTTCGATGGTCGATGGTCCATCGTCGATCGTCGGTTTTCCATCGTCCATCGTCGATTGCCGACGGCCAAATAAACTATCACCAATCCGGATAGTTTCCTTCGTCCGGGTTATCGTTCAGGCGGATCACATTCGAGCCGTCGGCATCCATCACGTAGACTTCATAATTCCCGTCGCGTTGGGAAATGAACACAATCCGCTTCCCATCCGGCGACCAGGATATGGATGGCATTCAAGGGATGGGTCGTTTGTCAGCCGGGTCGCATTCGAGCCGTCGGAGTCCATCACGTAAATCTCGGTGTTCCCATCGCGGTTGGAAACAAAGGTTGCTGAAAACAGGAATAAACAGGTGTCATTGCGAGCGACGCCTTCTCTTCGCTCAGGGCAGGCTCCGGGAGCGAAGCAATCTCCCACTTTGGAAAAATTGGAAAAAGAAGCAGATTGCTTCGTCGCTTCGCTCCTCGCAATGACCTCCCAAGCTTTTTTCAACACCCTATTAGGAACTTGAAATACGAAACCTCCATGAACAATTATCGGCGATGGTCGATGGTCTATGGTCAATGGTCGGCTTTCCCGATGGCCGACGTCGGAGAATTGTAGAGGAAGAGGCTACCAAAGGCAGGGTGAAATTCCGGAGGGAAAAGCGGCAGCGCGTTCAGGACTAGCATTTCGATATAATATTCCCCACGCGGGCACGGATCGCCCGCCAGCACCGGAACCCAATACCTTCACAGGAGATTTACTGATGAAGAGAGCCGCCCCTTCCAAAAGCATCCGCAATCCGTACGGCTATTTCGACTCCGACGCCCGCGAGTACGTGATCACCCGCCCGGACACGCCAACCCCTTGGATCAATTACCTCGGGGAAGGCCGCTACGGCGGGATCATCTCCAACACCGCCGGCGG
>CAZYSF010000615.1:0-1712 GCA_964649635.1 uncultured Anaerolineales bacterium
GGGCCGCGCCGCGCAAGTCCTCGGAATACAGGAGCCCCGGGAATACCCCGCCCAGGATTCCGACAAGCGCCAGAACGATGTTCAGCCAGGAACCCGAGTGAACGTAGGCGGCGAGGTTAAAAACGGCGAAAGCCGCAAGCACGCAGATGGCGCCGCCCTGCACCACGACGAAAACCGGCCGTATTTCGAGCACGGATGATTCCAGCGTCTTCCGCAGCGCGCTCGCGCCGAGCACGAGCAGCGGCAGGATCACCCAGACCGATTCGCCGGGGAAGGCCGCTGGCCGGATGAGCGCCCAGGCCGCGGAGACGGCGGCGAAGACCGCCCAGAACCGGTCCTCCGCGGTGAACAATCCCTTCGAAAGCAGGATTAATCCGGTTATCCCGAAAACCAGTGCGATCGGTTCGTATCCGAGGAAGAGCAGGATGAATTCGCCGATCCGCGGCCAGCCGGAAAAGAACGCGCCCAGCCAGCCGCTGAGGCCGGTCGCCAGCGCGCCGATCCCGCGCGGGAAGAAAAATAGCCCCGTGCTCCCGGCGGCGATACCGAAGACAAACCCTGCGATCGCGGCGGGCACGGGAATAGGCGGATGGTTGTCCGCCGAAATGTCTCCATCGGCAGACGGCGGCAGGGGCGGATGGCTATCCGCCTCTCCCGTATGGATTTGTGCATTCCCGGAATAAAAGATCCGTTCCGCCAGCGGGACGATCGCCGCGATGGCCAATCCGCTCCAACCAACCGGACCGGACGCGGCCGCCAGGCCGAGCGCAAGGCCGCTTGCCAGCGGTTGCGGATTTTTCGAGCGCATGTAGAAAATTACCAGGGTCGCCGCGAGGAAGCCCAACGCCGTCCCGCCCGCCATCGTGGATGAAATCCACAGCGAGGGTGAAAGGGCGATAAGCAGCGCCAGCAGGAACGATTCGATCCGTCCGCGCGAATGGCGCAGGAGGAGCGGCAGCAGAACCGCGAGCGCGCCGGCAACGGCCGGTAGCAAACGCGGCGCCCAATGCGAGGCTCCGGAGATAAAAAGCAAGCCGGCGGTCAACGAGGCATATAGCGCGCTGGAAGACGCGGCCGACCCCCCGCGCAGAAGATCCATCGTACCCCAGGCTTGCGCGGCTTCGGTTCCGGAAAGCGGCGCGCTTTCCAGGGCGGTCAGGCGCAGGATGAGAGCGGCCAGGAATAGCGCCGCGTACAGCGGCAGTTCGTGCTTTTCGAGGAACCTCTCGAGCGCATCGCGCACTTTCATGGAAACACCCTTTCGAAGATGATGACCCCGTCCGCCTCGTAGATCACTTTCAGGTGCACGCGGAATTTGCCCAAGCCGCGCGTGCCGTACAGGTCTTCCTCCAGCCGGCCGAAATATACGTACCGGACATCATACCGCGCAAGGATCTCCTCGGCCGAGATCCAATTCGACGATTTATAGAGCTCTTCAACATCCGCGACCCTCCGAAGCACCTCGCCGCTCTCTCCGCGCCATTGCATTTCGTGAAAACGCCAGCCGAGGATGTTCGGAATGCCGGTCGCTGTCGATACTCGGGCGGCCGCGGCGATATAGTCGTCTCCTACCGCCTCAACCAATGGACCGTTATCGGTAATGTTTTCTTGCATCCATTTTATAGCCGCCGCATCCGCCGGATCCTCCACATTCATGTACGCTTGAGCGTCCAGTGTGGGTTCGTTGGGATTCCTAACTTCGTTCATCTTCG
>CAZYSF010000616.1:0-2790 GCA_964649635.1 uncultured Anaerolineales bacterium
GCGCTTCCCGCTGCATTGGCTTTCGGATCTCGGTTCGGCGCAGGCCGCGGAAATGGCCCGCGTCTGGCGCGGACTGCCGGTCCTCACCCGCCGCGATCTGATCGCGAGGATGGAGGAGGAAGCGCGAGAGAATTTCGAGGTGGATTTCCTCGCCGTCGCGCGCATCGCGCTGAACGACGCCGATCCCGAAGTCCGGGTGCACGCCATCCGCAGTTTCTGGGAATGCGGCGACTCCAAACTCGTTGAAAAATTCATTCAATTTATGGAGCAGGATCCGGATGTGACCGTCCGCGCCAGCGCGGCCGAAGCCCTCGGGCCGTTCGTGGAGCGGGCGGAACTGGAGGAGATTCCCCTTTCGATCGGGGACCGCATCACCGCACGGTTGATCGGGGTGATCCGCGGCAAGGGCGAATTGGTGGTGCGCTGCCGGGCGGTGGAATCGATCGGCTACGCTTCGGATCCGCAGGTCCGCGCCATCCTGGAAAACGCGCATGCGCATCCGGCCGAGCCGATGCGCGCCAGCGCGTTGCTGGCGATGGGGCGCTCGGCCGATCCTGCGTTTGCGGCGATCATCGCCGACGAACTGCGCAGCATTGCCCCGGCCCTGCGGGCGGAGGCCGCGCGGGCCGCCGGCGCGCTGGGCATGCGCAAGTCGGTCCCGCAGCTGATCGAGCTGCTTGAGGATGTCGATGCCGCCGTCCGCGGCTGCGCGATCGATGCGCTCGGGGAGATCGGCGGCGATCCGGCCCGCGAAGCGCTGGAAAAGATGCAAAAGACGGCAGCCGGCGGGGAATGGGACCGGATCGAGGCGGCGCTGGAAAACGCCGAATTCCAGGATTCGCTCACCGACCTTCCGCTTCTCGATATTGATGAACTGGACGAATTGGATGAGGATGATGAGGAAGACGAGGAGGAAGACGGGGACGAGGGGGAGTAGATTATCGATTCGCAGCTTAAAACCATCCTTTTTTCATTATTGGTGTCCGGGAAAATGTCACCCTGAGCGCAGATCCGCGCGTCCAGCCCGAGGGGAAGCGGGGTCAGCGAAGGGGCTGCGATCGCAGAAAGAGATGCTTCGCTCAGCATGACACCCTTTTTCAGAGAATTCAATATAATCCAGCGTGATGCATAGTATATTATTTGCCCTCCTGTTTTTCACCGCCGGCTTACGGGGGCATCCCGGATTCTTCGACGGGCCTTGGATCGAGACGTCTGCGGGCGCGATGTCGTTCGACGGGCGTCTGGATTTCTCCGCAACCGTGCACACCTCCGAGCCGATCCTGGCCAGCCGGCTTATCCTGGAATACGACTCCTCGCGCTACGCCTTTTTCCCGTCGAAGCGGGACGCCCCGGACGGTTTCTCGCTCGTTATTGCGGATGTCTTGGCCGGCGAGCTTCCGTTTCCATTCACGGACGTGACGTATTGGTGGGAGGCCGATTTACAGTCGGGGAGTGCGCTGGTTTCGACGGCGCAGCGCTTCCGGTATATCGATGACCGGTTTGGGTGGAATCATCTGCCCCGCAATACTATCGACCTGTATTGGCTGGAAGGGAGTTTGGCGGAGGCGAACGGCATTGCCGATCTGGCGCTGCTTTCGCTCGGCTCGATCTCCGCCGAGCTGGAAACGCCGATCCCGGATCGCGTCACCGTGGTTCAATATCCGAAGCTGGCGGATTTTCAATCGGCGCTGGGCGGGTGGATCCGCGGATGGGAAGGCGCCGTATCCTCGCCCGGCGCCGCGACGGTCATTCTGGCGGCCGCCCCCGGAGCCGAAGGCCGTCCCACGCTGGCAGTCCTGCTCCCGCATGAAATCACGCACATCCTGATCGCCGCCCGCTGGGGATCCGGCTACGCGTTTATTCCGCAATGGCTGCTGGAAGGAACCGCCGCGGGGTATGAAATGGAGCCCCGGCCGGAGTTCGATCTTCAGTTAAGGGCGGCGGTCGAAGATGGAAGCGTGATTCCCATCCCCACGTTGTGCCGGGTGTTCCCCGCCGAGGAAAACCCGGCGTTGCTGGCCTACGCCGAAAGCAAATCGTTCGTGGCATTCCTCAAGGAGCACTACGGCATCGCGGCGATCCGCAATGCACTGGCGGTGTATGCCGGCGGCATGGATTGCGGCCAGGGGATGGAATTGGTGACGGGGAAGCGGCTTTCGGATCTTGAATCCGATTGGCTGGAAACGTTCTCCGACAAAAGCCTCTTCATCTCGGCCTCGTGGGCGCTCGTGTTGGCCGGTGTCGTGCTGCTTTCGGGCGTGCTGGTCGTCCGGGGAATGATTCGCCGCGGGATCCTTAAGAAACCCATGGAAGGCGGTGAAGCATGACGGGGATGGAAAGATTGCGCGCGGAGGTATTCGGCGATGTGCAGGGGGTTGGATTCCGGGCGTTTGTCTTCCGCCGTGCCTTGACGTACGGCCTGACGGGCTGGGTGCGCAACCGTCCGGATGGCAGCGTCGAACTGCTGGCCGAGGGCCCGCGCGCCGCGCTGGATACGCTCCTCGAAGATGTAAAAACCGGTCCTTCCGGTTCCACCGTCGACCGGGTGGAGACGCACTGGGAGCAGGCCTCTTCGGAATTCCGGGTATTCGGAGTACGATAGAAAAACCTCACCGCAAAGGCGCAAAGCACGCAAAGTATTTTTCTGTTAAAGCATTCTTTGCGTCCTTTGCGCCTTCGCGGTGAAAGATTTTATTTCTCCCCAAATCCCATCCCCTGTTCGCGCATCGAGACAAAACGGCTGCGCCCGATCACGATGTGATCCAGGATTGCTTCGTCGCTTCGCTCCTC
>CAZYSF010000617.1:0-4561 GCA_964649635.1 uncultured Anaerolineales bacterium
GCGGTGATGACCTTCTCGACCGTGTATTGCACCGTCTCCAGCCGCGAAAGCGAACGGATCTCCTTCACCACGGTGACCGGATCCGGGTAGATGGTCGGGGTCGGGTGGGTGATGCCCTCGATCTGCTTGTAGATCTCGCCCGGCAAACCGGCGGCGCTCTCGAACGGCGCGCGGATGGCGGTCACGATCAGCCCCACCGCGACGGCGATGATGACCAGAATACCGATGATGAGTGCCCAGACTTGTGCCTTTGTCATGTCTTCATTATACTGCCATCGGAAATGCCATGCCGGAAAAAATACTTATCGTGGAAGATGAGACCGCCCTGCGGGAAACCCTCGCGTATACGCTGGAACGCGAAGGGTTTGCGGTGCGTGCCGTCGCGGACGGGGTAAAGGCGCTGGAAGCCACCGCCGAGCAGAATCCCGATATCATCCTCCTGGATATCATGCTGCCCGGGATCGACGGCTTCGAAGTCTGCCGCAGGCTGCGGGCGAAGATGAACGTCCCGATCCTGATGCTCACCGCCCGCGAAAATGAGATCGACCGCGTCGTCGGGCTCGAAATGGGGGCGGACGATTACATCATCAAACCATTCCATATGCGCGAACTGGTCGCGCGCATCAAGGCGCACCTGCGTCGGGTCCGCCTGTTCCGGGAGGAAAAAAATCCCGCGCCGGACGAAGTGCCCCCGCAGGAGCCCATCGTCAGCGGCGACCTTTCCATTAATATCGCCCGCGGCGAGGCGATCCGGAACGGGAATCCCCTTCCCCTCAAGCCAAAGGAGTACGAACTGCTGCTTTACTTCGCCCGCCACCGCGGGCAGGCCCTTTCCCGCGAGCAGATCCTCGAGCGGGTCTGGGGCTGGGAATACACCGGCGACAGCCGGACGGTGGACGTCCACGTGCGCTGGCTGCGGGAGAAAATCGAACCCGATCCGGCGAACCCCGTGCGCCTGGTGACCGTGCGGGGGGCAGGATACCGCTTCGAGGGTTAAATGAAACTCCCCGACCTCCAAAGCATCCGCTGGAAAATCGCGATCCCGCAGCTCGGGCTGTTCATCGCCATCCTTTCGGGATTGCTGCTGTTCCTCTCGGGGTTTCAACGGGATGCATACCTCGAGACGCTGAAAACCAGGCTCAAGGCGGAGTGCGACCTGCTCGCCGCGGAAACGGAATCCCTCCAAACCGGCACCTCCCCTTCGGCCGTGGAAGAATTTGCGCGAACGAAAGCCGCCAGCCTGGGGCTGCGGTTAACGATCGTCGAAATGGACGGCACGGTCCTGGGCGATTCAGAGGCCGATCCGGCAACGATGGACAACCACCTGACCCGTCCCGAGGTGCATCAGGCAATAACGCAGGGAACCGGTTCCAATATCCGGCGCAGCGCCACGACCGGGATCAATACGCTGTACGTCGCCGTGCCCATCCGATCGGGGACCAAGCCTTCGGGCATCGTCCGGCTGGCGATGCCGCTTTCGGCCGTGGATGCCGCCATCGTCCGATTGCAGACGACATTGCTCATTGCGATGGGGGTCGGCGCTTTCCTTTCACTGGTCCTCTCTTTCCTGGCGGCGGACCGGGCAACCCGTCCGCTGGGGAAGCTTACCAATGCCGCCCGCCGGGTTGCGGCCGGGGAGCTTCACACCACCCTCCTTCCCGCCGGGCGCGACGAGATCGGCCAGCTGACCGCCGCCTTCGTCACAATGACCGAACGCCTGCGCACGCAGTTTGAATCGCTGCAGACGGAGCGCGGCAAATCGGCCGCCGTGCTCGCCCAGATGTCGGACGGAGTCGCGATCTTCGATGGACAGGGGAAGACATTCCTCCTCAACCCGGCCGCCGGGCACATGCTGGGGGTCGAGGTGGACACGGCTCCTGGGCGGTCGGCGGCGGAAATCCTCCGTCACCACCGATTGATCGAATTGTGGAAGGAATGCCGTGACAGCGGGAAACCGAATTCGACGACGGTGGAAATCGGGGAGGAACAATTGCCGCTTCAGGCGGTGGCCACCCCGCTCGGCGAATCCCTGCGGGGGTCGATCCTGATTCTCTTCCAGGATCTGACCCGCCTCAGGCGGCTCGAGACCGTCCGGCGCGATTTCATCGCCAATATCTCCCACGAACTGCGTACGCCGCTGGCATCGCTCCAATCCCTGACCGAGACGCTGCACGACGGCGCCATGGAGGATCCCGCCGCCGCCGGCCGCTTTCTCGACCTGATGCAGACGGAAATCGACACGTTGAACCAGACCGTTCGCGAATTGCTCGAACTCTCGCAGATCGAATCCGGCGAAGTGCCGCTTACGTTGCAGCCAACCGATCCGAGATCCATGTGGAGCAGTGCGGCGCAAAGGCTCCAGATGCTTGCCGAACGCAGTGGATTGACGCTCACGAATGATACGCAGGAAACCCTGCCGCCGGTATCCGCCGATTCCGGGAGGATCGAGCAGGTGATGATGAACCTGATCCACAACGCCGTCAAATTCACGCCGGCCGGGGGGAAGATTACTGTCTCCGCCCGGACTTCGGACCGGGAAGTGGAATTTTCCATCCGGGATACCGGGGTTGGGATTTCAGCGGAGGACCTGCCGCGGATCTTTGAGCGTTTTTATAAAGCGGATAAATCGCGCTCCGGCGGAGGGACCGGGCTGGGATTGTCCATCGCCCGCCATATCGTCGAATTGCACGGCGGCCGGATTCGGGTGGAAAGCAAAGAGGGCAAGGGCAGCACGTTTTTCTTCACACTCCCTACGATTGATTTCAAATAACCCTTTTTCCACCGTCCGTGTCTATTAATCATTGATCAAAACTTTATCGCGAATACACGAAGGCGCAGAGGCGGAAAGAAAACCAGTCTGCAAAACCATTGGGTCTTTGCGCCTTGGCGTCCCTGGCCCAGCCCGACCAGGGCGGGCTTTGCTTTGATGTTTTTTCCCTAAAGACCACATTGGTTTTTTCAACCCTCTTCTCGATATCCGGTTTTTCCTCACTGCCCTATGTAAACCAACTAAACCCACAATAACGCAAAGGCACCATGGCGTAAAGAATCCCAATCGAAATAACCAATGCGTCTTGGCGCCGTCGCGTCTTCGCCTTAATGATCTTTACCCATAAAAACCGGCGCTCATATAGACAGTGGCTGAGCGGACATTAATAGCGGAAATCCCCTGGATGCCCGCATAAAACACCTTCGCTCCACAACCATTCCCACTCAAAAACCAGAATCGAGCGGGAATGCTTCCCCCATTCGCGAAATCTTCGCGTCGGGAGATCACCGATGCTCATCGCTCTGGGGGGGGGCTGGCGCGAGGGCAGGCGCAGGGATGAGGATCCACCTGTGTGGATACTAAATCCGTACCCCTTAACAAGACGTTAACAATGCCTTGCCGACCCATTAACCATCATCCGCTAGGATTCGGGATGAGAAAAAAAATATCCAAGGAGAAAATAACATGACCATGAAAAGAATAACCCCGATCATTGGCTTGTCGGTTATCGCGCTGCTCGTCTCCGCTTGCGGAAGCGCCGCGCCCGCGGCAGAGCCGGTCGTTACACCGACCCGGCCGGCCACCGAGGATCCTCTGGCGATGTACATGCCCGACACCGTCAGCGGCGACATCATCGCCGCCGGTTCCTCGACCGTTTTCCCGCTCTCCGAGCGCATGAAGCAGCGGTTTGAGGAGGAAGGCTTCACCGGCAATATCACCATCGACAGCATCGGCTCCGGCGCCGGCTTCGAGCGCTTCTGCGTGGACGGCGACACGGACATCGCGAATGCCAGCCGGGCGATCAAGGACAGCGAGGTCGAATCCTGCCGCGCCATCGGCCGCGAACCGCTCGAGTTCCGAGTCGGCACGGACGCCCTGGCTGTGGTCGTCAGCAGCGAGAACGCCTTCGTTACCGACGTTACCAAAACCGAACTGGCCCTGATCTTCTCGACCGCCGTCAACTGGTCCGACGTGCGCCCCGAGTGGCCGGCTGAGCCGATCCTGCGCTTCATCCCCGGCACCGATTCAGGCACTTTCGACTACTTCGTCGAGGCCGTCATGGCCCCCGCCAACCCCGGTGACGACGGCAAGGCCAGCATCGAGAAAGGCGAGACCGCCATCCTGGCCGCCGCCAACCTTCAGCTCTCGGAGGACGACAACGTCCTGGTTCAGGGCGTCTTGGGCAGCCCCTACGCCGTCGGCTTTTTCGGCTTCGCCTACTACCAGGAGAACGCCGAAACGCTGAATGTGTTGTCGATCGAAGGTGTGGAACCCACGGCCGAGACCGCCGAGAACGGCAAGTATCCGCTGGCCCGCCCGCTGTTCATCTACTCCGCCGCCGCCATCCTGCGGGCGAAACCCCAGGTCGCGGGCTTCATTTACTTCTACCTTACCAACGTCAACGATGAGATCCTGGACGTCGGCTACTTCCCGGCCAGCCAGGAGGCCCTCGACGCGGCTCTGGACGCCTGGTCCGACGCCGTCGGCATGCAGCCGTAGGCCCGGTTGACCTTCCCGCCCCCCCTCCCCCCGCAGCAAGCTGGATGGAGGGGGGGTTCTCGAAGGGAGAAC
>CAZYSF010000618.1:0-16371 GCA_964649635.1 uncultured Anaerolineales bacterium
CGGCGTATCCGGAATCGCTCTACCTCGTCACCGAAACCCGCCTGGATGCCATCCTCGAGCATGTGCAGGCGCTCTCCCCGCGCATCCTGGTCATCGATTCCATTCAGACCGCATATTTGCCGGAACTGACGTCCTCCGCCGGATCGGTTTCGCAGGTCCGGGAGTGCGCCGCCCGGCTGCAGACGCTGGCAAAATCCTCCGGCTTGGCGGTGTTCCTGATCGGGCATGTGACCAAGGAGGGGGTCCTTGCCGGCCCGCGGGTGCTCGAGCACATTGTCGATACGGTCCTGTACCTGGAGGGCGACCGGTTCCAGAGCTACCGCCTGTTGCGGGCGGTGAAGAACCGCTTCGGGGCGGTTTCGGAAGTGGGCGTGTTCGAAATGCGCGCCGACGGCCTGGCCGAGGTGCCCAACCCTTCCGAGGCGTTCCTGGCCGAACGCGCCGCGCAATCCCCGGGCTCGGCGATCGCCGTGGTGATGGAAGGCACCCGGCCGCTCCTGATCGAAATCCAGGGATTGACCAGCCCGGCCGCTTACGGAACCCCGCGCCGCACGCCGAACGGGGTTGATCTGTACCGGTTGCTGCTGATCTCGGCCGTGCTTACCCGGCGCGCGGGATTGCGCGTCGCGGAAGAGGATATCTTTCTTAATGTGGTCGGCGGTATGCGCATTAACGAGCCGGCGGCGGATCTCGCCATGGCCGTCGCGATCGCATCGTCGGTGAAGGACCGGCCGGTGGCCGCCGATCTGGTGCTCATCGGCGAGATCGGCCTTTCGGGCGAACTCCGCGCCGTGAGCCAGACCAACGCCCGCCTGCGCGAGGCGGCGGCGCTGGGGTTCCGCCGCGCCATCCTCCCCAAGACGGTCCGCCGCGGCGAGGACCCGCCCAAGGGGATCGAGATCCTCCCCTGCCGAACGCTCCGGGAGGCCATCGAGGCGGCGCTGGTGCCGCATGCATAACACCCTAGCCCTTAAGCGTATCGCATTCGCGGTCTGGGGAATCTGTTTTCTCCTCATCGCGGCGTTTCTGGTTTTCTGGAGCGGATTGGGAGCCTCGGTGGCGACCGTGTTGTTCCCCCCGCCCACCGCCAGCCCGACGTCCACCGGCACCGCAACCCGCACATCCACATTCACGCGCACCTTCACCCTTACGCCGTCGCAAACCGGCACTTCGACCCGCACGCTCACCCCGTCGAACACGCCCACGGTCACCCTTACCCCGACCGTCACGCCGCCCTTGTATGCCTCCGGCCCGGTGATCATCGGGTACTCGGTGGAGGGCCGGCCGATCGAGGTATACCGCTTCGGCACGGGGGATTCGGAACGGCTGACTGTTCACGGGATCCATGGCGGAAGTGAATGGAACACGATCGCCCTGGCCGATCAATTGATCAAGGAATTGACGGATCACCCCGAAATGATCCCCGAAGAGTCGGTTCTCTATATCGTCCGTTCGCTCAATCCCGACGGCGAAGCCAGAGCACACGGTCCCGAGGGGCGGGCTAACGCCAACCATGTGGATTTAAACCGGAATTGGGACGCGTTCTGGCAGGCGAAGTGGCCGCTCGACGGCTGCTGGGTGATCACCCCCGTCAACGCCGGTCCATTTCCATTTTCGGAACCCGAGAGCGTCGCGCTGCGCGATTTCATACTGGAGCGCCGGTTCACCGCGATGATTAATTATCACAGCGCGGCGCTCGGGGTCTTCGCCGCCGGGCAACCCCTCGACCCGGCGTCAATCCGTCTGGCGCGGGCGATCGCCGCGGAATCCCCCTACCAATATCCCCCGATCGATACCGGCTGCAAATATACGGGCAACCTCGTGGACTGGGCGGTCTTTCAGGGAATCGCCGGGGTCGATCTGGAATTGATGAGTCATACGAACACCGATTTCGCGGTGAATATAAAAGTCCTGGAAATCCTGCTCAACTTTAAATAGCGGCAGGCGGCATCCGCCTACCCAACCCCTTTTCTTCGGATGTTCATACCCTTATGTATTACCACGACGACACAAAGACACTAGGGATTTTTTCTTAGTGCCTTAGTGTCTTTGTGGTAATTTGATATTCATCTATCAACTCAGGAACGGAATTAACAGAGGGATTAATATATAAACGGGATTAATCGCGCGACCTTCGCCTTATATACACGATATTCATCCCCATAGGCTTGGATCAGCTTTCGTTCCTCCAATTCGCTCCCCACCAGGATGTACAGCGTTACGGCCAGGTTGAACGCCAGCGTCCCGGCTGTAAGAATGGGGAATAACCACAAAACCAGTAAACCGGTTGAATACATCGGATGCCGGGTGATCGAATAGGCGCCGGTGGTGACCAGTCGGGAATCCGCTTCGGCCTGCCCCAGTTGACGCAGGCCGAGAAAACCCGGGGGATCGGAATGCAGGAAGCTGAAACCCAACAACCCCAGCGCCGCCAGCTGCCCCAATACCAAAACCATCCACCACGGTCCGGGAATGCGGATCAGCACCGGACCGGTATTTCGGGCCAGGATCGCCAAAATCGGGATAAAAGTTATTACCGCCGCCCCGTTGTACCCGATCCGGTAGAGATTATCCGCCACCGGCCCGAACCATTTCCTCGCGGCCGCCTTTGCCGGAGCGCTGGCCAACAAGCTGTGCAACGCTCCCCATCCGGCGGTTGCGAGAAACACCAGTAGCGGCTCCTGCATATTCGCCTCCTGCATGTATTCTAACCTCTTCGCGCACCCCCGGTTGCACCCAACCGTCATTTCGCCGATAATCCATCCCAAAACCGGGAATGATGCGCCCTTCGGCAAGTTTCTTTTCGGGGGCGGGCGGACGGCGCGGGATGGCTTCCTTCCCGGGCAGCCCAACGGGAGCGGCGGATGAAAAAGTTTCGGCTGCGCAACATACTTTCCGAATGGATGGAGATCCGGCAGCAGGATACGGTCCTGCTTTGGCGCGGACAGCTGTTGAGTCTGGTCCTCCTCGGCGGTTTTCATGTCTCCATGTTTTTATTTATTTACAATTACATTCGATGGATCCAGTCCCCCAATCCGATTTCGCTCCGATTTGTCATTATTGATGCCGCCGGAATTGCCGGGGTCGTCGGGCTTTGGTGGATCAATCGCAGGGGATGGAACCGCGTGGCTTCGATTGCCTTTATCCTTCTGGCATCGCTATTGCCTTTCTTCACGGTCCCCGCCGCCGATTACGAACGCACATTGATCGGGGCTTCCATCTCGATTGCGATGGCCTCTTTTCTGTTCTCCCCGACCGGTTCCTTCGTCGCCATGGCGCTCCAGATTGCCCTTTACACGGTAAATTTCCTTCAAAGCGGAAGTCCTTTTGCCTACAATTATTTCTCCATTGTCATCATGGGTTTACTGGCTTTTATCTCCTGGATCTGCGCCACCTGGTTCGAGGCCGCCCTGTTGCAGGCCCATGCCTTCCAGGACCGGCTGCGGATGATCACCGAAAACATGGCCGGGGTCATCGGCCACATCAATACCCACAGCATCCTTCTGTATGTCAGCCCTTCCGTGGAGAAAATGTTCGGTTGGAACCCGAAGGATTTGGAAGGCCGGTCGGTCCTGGATACCATCCACCCGGAGGAATCCGAAGTGGTGCTGAAACAGGTGCAGGCGGCCGTCGCCCGGCACCTTCCCGCGATCCGGCAGGAGTTCCGCTTCCGCTGCGCCGACGGGGAATTCAAATGGATCGAATCGGAAATCCGCCTGATGTACGAACCGTCGGGAACCTTTGACAGCGCCATCTTCGGCATCCGCGACATCTCGCGCAGGCGCCTGGCGGAAGAAGCCCTGCTCCGCGAGCGGACCTTCCTGCGCGCGGTCATCGACGCCTCGCCCAACCTGATCTGCGTCCGGAAATCCGACGGCACATTCGCGCTGGTGAATAAAGCCCTGGCGGAGGCGTACGGCTCCACGCCGGAAGCGATGCTCGGTCGGACGGATACCGACTGCCCCCATCCGCCGGAAGGAGTCGAACAAATCCACGAATCGGACCGCGAGGTCATTAGCCGCGGGGAAATGGTCATCCTCCCCGAGGAAAAAACCACCCTCGCCGGTTTGGGCGAGCATTGGTTCAGCGTCACCAAAATACCGCTGCCCGAAGGGAACGGCTGCTGCGACCAGGTACTGTGCATCTCGATGGATATCACCGAACGGAAAAAATCAGAAGAGGAAATCCGCCGCCTGAACGCCGAACTGGAACGCCGGGTGGTGGAGCGAACCGCGCAGCTGGAGGCCGCCAACAAAGAATTGGAGGCCTTCGCCTATTCCGTTTCGCACGATCTGCGCGCGCCGTTGCGCAGCATCGACGGATTCGGCCAGGCGCTGCAGGAGGAGTACGCCGCCCACCTGGACGATCAGGGGCTGGACTATCTGCAGCGGATCCGCTCCGCCAGCAAGCGGATGGGGCTCCTGATCGACGACCTGCTTCTGCTTTCGCGGCTGACCCGCGGCGAATTGCGGCGCCAGCCGCTGGATCTGACCGCCATGGCGCGCCGCGCGGCGGAGGAATTCCAGCGCGCCGAACCCGGCCGGAGGGTCTCGTGGACGGTCGCCGAAAATTTATCCGCCGAGGCGGATGAAAGGCTGCTCGCGGCGGTGCTGGAAAACCTGCTCGGCAACGCCTGGAAGTTCACGTCCCGCCGCACAGAGGCGAGGATCGCATTTGAGTCGGTTATCACCCCCGAGGGCGAATACGCATACTGCGTCAAAGATAACGGCGCCGGTTTTCAAATGGACCACGTGGACAAGCTGTTCCATGCGTTTCAGCGGTTGCACACCGTCCAGGAATTTCCCGGGAACGGGATCGGATTGGCGACAGTCCAGCGCATCATCCATCGTCACGGGGGGCGGGTGTGGGCGGAAGGCGAACCGGAGAAAGGGGCCGCCTTTTACTTCACATTGCCGGATTGACGTAGGGGAGAACAGAAAACCTCAAGCCGAACGCGGATAACTCAATCACTAATTAAAAATATCTGAATAACCCTGTCATGCTAAGCGCCTGCCCTCGCGAAGCGGGGGTAGCGAAGCATCTATTCCTGCTTTTATAGACCCTTCGCTTCGCTCAGGGTGACAGGATTATTGAATTCAAATTTTCCTTCGTGTTCTTCAGGTTTTTTCTTCGTGTCCTTCGTGGAGTCTCTTTTCCATTAACCAGGCCGGTTCCAGGACCTCCTGGATATTGCCCTCATGATCAAGGTAAGACCAGCGGCCGGGGTCGTCGGCAATGACTCGGTACCCCAGCCGTTCATATAAAGCGCGCGCCCGCGGATTGCCCTTCTCCACCCCGATTGATGCCGTGTCCATCCCGCGCCGGCGCAATTCCTCCTCCGCCGCGGCCAGGATCCGGGTGCCCAGACCCCGGCTGCGAAAAGCGGGTTTGACTCGCAGCGCGTACAGGTAGCCGCGCCGCGCGCCGTCTGCGAACCGCGGATCGCTGCTGCTCCACTGGATGAAAACCTGGCCGACCATCCCGCCGGTCGGCGTATGTTCCATCATCAACAAATGGCGCGTGCCAATCCGCATATCCTCGTACGCTTGACGGAAAAGGCGGCGGAAATGGAGATACACTCCGTCCCATTCCAGAGCCGGCAGGTCTTTTTCTTCGATCGGCCGGATGGCGAAGGCATTCGCCTCCGTCAGGCCTTTTGCGGCAGTCCGATCGACCGACTCGTTCCCGAAGGCCTGGATCGTCATCGGGTTTTTCCCCCGGATTCATTCTTCGGAAGATCCGCCAGCAGCAAATCCAGCATCCGCGCCTCATCCTCCGAAGTGGAGATCCGGCCGTCCAGGCGGGCGCTGCGGAGCGCGTGCAGGATTTCCCGGTAACGCGGCCCGGGCGGCAAGCCGCGCGATCGCAGCCACGAACCGTCGGTCTCCGGCTGGACGCTGCGCCATTCGGCCAAGTAGCGCTCCAGCCGGTCGCGGACCAAACCATCCGATTGCAATGCGGCCCCCACCAGCGCCGGCTCCGGCACATCCTCCAGGAGATCGGCCACCCGGCTGGGAGGGGCATCCTTGGGCAGAATCGCGAGCCGATCGGCCGCCTGGCGGGCGGCGAGAATATTGACGGCTTCCCGTTTTGGCAGATTGAGCCGCTCGAGGATACCCGCCAGCGCATCGCGCGGGTGCCCGGTCAGCCAGGCGGAAAGCGGCGGCACCATCTCGCGCCCTTCACCGGTCAGTCCCCAATTCGGATCCGGCATGAACTCCAGCGCGCGGCGGAGATGCTCCGCATGGATCGAATTCCAGGTCAGGTCCGGATGGATCTGGCTGAGGATTTCCAGTTCCTGCAAACGACTCAGCGCGTCCGCCGGCGCTGGTTCTTCAAAGATGGCCTCCAGCTCATGGCGAATGCGGTCGCCGCTCACCCGGTGCAGGAGCGGCAGCGCGCGCGCGATCAGATCCCGGGTGCGGGGCTCGATCGCGAATCCCAGGCGCTGCTCCAGCCGGACGGCGCGCAGAATGCGCGTCGGATCATCGACAAATGAAATCGAATGCAGCACCCGGATCCGCTTCTCCCCCAGATCGCGCAGCCCGCCCCAGAAATCGCTGACCTCCCCGAAATGGGCGGCGTTCAATGAAAGCGCGAGGGTGTTGATGGTGAAGTCGCGGCGGTGCAGATCGAGCTTGAGGTTCCCGCGTTCCACTTCCGGAAGCGCCGAAGGGTGCGGATAGAATTCCGCCCGGGCGGATACCAAATCCAGAGAATCCGGAAGGTCGGAAGCCGCCGCCGCGGGCAGCCCGAGTTTTCCAAGATCGACGCCGCGCAGCAGCCATTTGGCCGTGCCGAACCGGTCATGGCTGCGGACCCGCCCGCCGTATTCCTTCGCCGCCGAACGCACCAACCCGATCGCATCCCCCTCAACCACCAGATCGAGGTCGAAGGATGGAATTTTCAGGATCAGATCGCGGACCACGCCGCCCACCAGATAGAGCGGCATGCGCTGCCGGTCCGCTACGGACGCCATGGCCTGCAGCAGAGCCCGCCGCGCCGCCGGAAAATTCTGCTCCAGATGTTCCCGCAGGTTCAGCCGGGCGGCGGGAATCCCGCTCTTCCCGGGCGCCAGCGCTTTGATCAGGTCGGTGCGGGTGACGATTCCCACCACATGGTCGCCCTCGGGCGAAACGACCGGTACCTGGCCCCAGCCCTGCTCCACCATTAATTGCTGCAGGCGGGTGATCGAATCGGTGAGTTGGACGGTGATCGAGCCGCCCTCCATCACGGTCTCTACCGGCGCGCGCTTCATCCCGTGCGCGACCGCTCGGTCCACCGCGCGCCGCGTGAGCAATCCGACCACCCGGCCGTCGCGCACGACGGGAAATCCCTCGTACCCGTAACGCGCCATCCGTTCCGCCGCCTCGGCGACGGTCAGATCGGATTCCACGACCTGCGGGCGCGGCGAGTAGATCTGCGCGACCGTTAGCGGCGGGGTGACGGCAGCCGGCAGCAGTGCCGCCAGCTCGCGGTGCAATGCGTCCAGCGTGCGCCCGCGAATGAGGGCCGCCGCGGCACGCTCATGCCCGCCGCCGCCGAAATGCACGGCGATTGCCGATACGTCGATCGAATCCGTCGTGGAACGCGCCACCATCTGGATGTGCGAGCCCAAATCCACCAGGACGAACAGCCCGTCTGGGTTGAACAGGTCGCGCAGCTTGTGAGCCAGGGTGGAAATCTCCTCGACCTCCGCCGGAGCGGCGGACTGCGCGATCAGCACCCGGCGGCCCTGGACGGTCAGGAATTCCGCGCTGTCCTGAAGACGGGTGTACAGCTCGCGCTGCGGCGCCGAAAGGGGATGGTTGAGGAATGGCGCGGCGAGAGTCAGGCTGGCGCCCTGCTCGAGCAACCCGGCGGCGGCTCGGACGTCGCGCGGGGTGGTGCCGGCGTAGGATAGCGATCCGGTGTCTTCATAAATTCCCAGAAGCAGGAGGGTGGCCTCCTCCGGCGTAAGCGGATGGGAGAGGGCCTGCAGGGATTCAACCAGCAGCGTGGTGCACGCGCCGACCGTATCCACCGCGCTGGTCCACCCCTGCGGCAGCGCCTTGTGTGCCGGGTGATGATCGACCGCATGCACGCGCGTATCGGCGCCCACGCCTCGGACCGTCGGGATCGACTGCGTATCCACCAGCGTCACCCGGTCGACCCGCCCGCGCGGCAGGTCGTCCATCGTTTCGAACGGCAGCGCATCGCCGTACAACGTCAGGAATGCATGCACGTTGCGATTCGTCCGGTGCGGGAGCACGGCGTGCGAATCCGCTTCCAATAGACGCGCGGCCAGCATGGCGGCCAGCGCGTCGAAATCGGCTTGTTCGTGGGTCAGGATCAGGTGCATGTCGGCATCCGGTTCGATTATACTTCCGTGACAATGGATCGAGGTTGCCCCATGACCGAGACGCCGGAACCCGAACTAATCTGGAGCCGACTGCTATCCGGCGAGCCGGAGCTCATCCGTGCCGGATGGAATGCTCTCGGCGCCGCGGAGCGGGAGGGCGTCCGCCGGCATCTGCAGACGATGACGGAGGAGCCGGGCTGGCAGCCCGGCCAGCGCAAGGCCGCGCGCGCGGCACTGGATTTCCTGGAGCCGGATTTCGATGGGCAGGCGGAGTCGAATCCAAAAACCCAATAACATCTTTTCAGGATATTGATAACTTGAGGAGTGCTTCATGCCGATAGAATTCATCCGCGACGTGCCGTCGTGGGATAGGCTCACTGCCGAATGGAACACGCTCCTGGCCCGCAGCACGGCCGAATATCCGTTTTTACGCTGCGAATTTTTACGCGCCTGGTGGGATCACCTCGGCGGCGGAGAATGGCCTTCGGGCGAATTGCAGATCGCGGTCTGGAAGGAAAACGGCGACATCCTGGGGATCGCGCCTTTGTTCTGCAGCCGCCGCGACGGCCACCCGCGGCTGCTCCTGATCGGCAGCGCGGAAATATCGGATTACCTGGATGTCATGGCCGTACCGGACCAGCTTCCCAAGTTTTGCGCGAATCTGCTGGATGCGCTCGCGGCACTGCCGGCGCAGGAATTCGGCACGCTCGATTTATTCAATTTGCAGGCGGACTCGCCCACCATCCCGATTTTCGAACGGGAGACCGCCCGGCGGGGATGGGGCCTGGAACGCGCGCCGCTTCAGGTCTGCCCGGTGATCGACCTGCCCCCGTCCTGGGAGGAGTACCTCTCGGCGCTCGATAAAAAATCCCGCCATGAAATCCGGCGCAAGCTCCGGCGCGCCGAAGGCGGCGAGGAAAAATTGGAATTGAAAATCCACGGGGCTTCCGGGATGGGGGATTTCTTCCGCCTGATGGCGTGCGACGAACACAAAGCGTCGTTCCTGACCCCGGCGATGCGCGCCCAATTCCAGGCGATCGCCGGGGCTGCCGAGCAGGCTGGAATGCTGGAACTGGCCTTCCTGGAAATCGGCGGGAAAAAAGCCGCCGCCTACATGAACTTCGCCTTTCGGAACAGGATCTGGGTTTACAACTCGGGAATGGATCCGCATTATGCGGCCGCATCTCCCGGCTGGGTGCTGTTGGCGATGCTGATCCGGCGGGCGATCGAATCCGGGTGTCGCGCGTTTGACTTTATGCGCGGCGACGAGCCCTATAAATTTCAATGGGGCGGCAAGGGCGAACCGATCCTGCGCCTGACGGTCCGAAGGCCGTGACTTTTTTTATCGCCATCCCGGCGCCTGCCCTCGTCAAGCGCGTCATTCCCGCGCCTGCCCTCGCGGAGCATGTTGCCGTCGGTTTTGTTTCTTGATGGCAACATGGCCGCGAAGCGAGGTTGTTCGTAGCGGGAATTCAAAACATCCCCAAAAAGAACCGATGGATGCCTGCTACGGTCACCCTCGCTATGCCTTCATCCCGGCTCATACACCAGACCCGAGCCGGGATGCTCCGCGAGGGCAGGCCCAGGCATGACGATCACACCCCGTCATCCCGGACAATTCTCCTATTTCCCCTATTTCCACCATATCAGTCCGATTATTCCCGTCCTGTGGATAAGTGGTTAATAATTGTGGAGAAGTCTGGAAAAAACAGGGGAATATTTAGATAAGTCCCGGGATTTTGTGGATGAAATTTTTAATAAATCTTCAAATTTTAGTGGGTTTCCAGTTTGTTTTTTTTTAGATTATTTCACCGTCAATAAAGCAACAACTGCCGCCCACAGGCCGATCGTCACGATGAGTGAAACCGCCCAAAGCGCATATGCCGACGGCCTTTGCCCCACTTTCCACGCCCACCACCCAAGGATTGCATTCAACAGCCAGATAAAACCTCCGGCCAAAGGCAGTATCAGCAACCGGCTTGGATCGCCGGGGCTTGTCGGTGCGCCGGCCGGATCGAATCGGAACGGTTGATCCGGCGACAGCCGGGTTTGAACGGCCGTCAGGAAGGCGCCCAGCGCGGTTATTCCAACGGATCCGCCGATTAACAATCCGAGCGCGGGCGGATTCTTAAGAATCTCCACGATAATGGAAGGCGGCTGGGTGGAAGAGGGCTCGATTTTCTCAAGGCTTCCATGCGCGGAAAGACCGGTCAGGCAGGCGGCAAATCCGGCCGGGTCGGCGGGAGAAACCGCCAGGTGCCGGCGCTTTGTCATCAACAGCAGCAAACGCTGCCCGCGGTCGGTGGCCAGCCAGTCGACGGCCGTTTCACCATCGGCCGCCACCCTCCCGTGCCACATCTCCAGCCATCCCGGAGCCGTGGCGCGGATCGCCGCCGGTATCCGGCCTCCGGAGCGGATTTCCTCGATCTCCTCCATCGGAAGGACCTCACGCCACGGCCCGAACCGCAGGGTTAATGAACCGGATGCGGAGAATTCATAGCAGGCGTTGAGCAGGAAGATGATGCGGTAGAGGACCGCCGGCAACAAAAACAAACCGGCGACGGCGGCGATCAGGCCGGCCGCGCCGGCGGGATCCGGAGGAAATGCGAACAACCGCCAGCCGGCGGCGCCGATCAATCCGCACAGGAAAATGCCCAGGAGGATGTGAACCACAAGCAGGCGGGTGCGTACGACCGGAAAGCGGGTCAGCATTGGGGAGAGTGCGGCACAGGATTATTCATCCGCCGGCGCGGCAAATCCGGCCTACCGGGGGGTTTTTGAAAACCCGCCTCCGGAAGACCTTCGCCGCGGCTCAGGATTTCGGGTAGATCGGTACATTCCACGCGCTGAATTTCGGCTCCATCCCGCGCACGATCCGGAAATACAGATCCCGAAGCTTGCCGACGAAGGGACCCATCTTCCCATCGGCGATCGGGCGTTTATCCACATGGGCGATGGCGGCGATTTGCACGCCGGTCCCGCAGAAGAAGGCCTCCTCGGCCAGGTAGATTTCCGTCCGGTCGATCGGCCGCTCCACGACCGTCATGCCGAGTTCCTCCCGCGCCAACTGGATCACGGTGCGGCGGGTGATGCCTTCCAGAATATTGTCGGTGACCGGCGGGGTGACCAGCACGCCGCCCTTGACCATGAAGAAATTCTCGGCGCTGCCTTCGGAGATGTGCCCGTCGGCGTTCAGCACAATCGCTTCGTCGTATCCGGCGCGGATCGCATCGGTTTTGATGAACGCCGAGTTGACGTATGCGCCGATGATCTTGCCGCGGGCGGGAATGCTGTTGTCGTCGATCCGGCGCCACGAGGAAAAAGTCACCGACGAACCTTCTTCGCTTTCGATGTAGCGGCCGAAGGGGATCGAGACAATCGTGATATCCGCCTGCAGATCGTGCAACCGCACGCCGACCGTTTCATCGGGCACGAAGGCCAGCGGCCGGACATAGGTGTCTTCCTTGCGGGCCTCGGTGCGCAGGAGTTCGACCGTAACATCCGCCAGCTGCTGGGGCGTGTGCGGGAGTTCCATGCTCAGGAGCCGGGTCGAATCGAGGAACCGGCGGAAGTGGTCCAGAGGCCGGAACAGATAGAGCTGATTGTCCTTTTCATTCCAATACGCCCGCAGGCCGCCGAAGACGCCGGTGCCGTAATTGAAGGTGTGATTGAGCACGCCGACCTTCGCCTGCTCATACGGAACGATTTTTCCTTTGAAGTAAGCATAATTAGGCAACGCCATAATCGTCTCTCCTCCGAGGCGGGGTTCGGGGAAAATCGATCCCAAGTCGACCCATTATATCCCGGCCTTGACGACTCCCATCGCCCGGTCTACACTACGCATAACAGGCGCCCCCGTCTGCCCGCAAGGAGCTTTGTCTTCGGGTGGGCGGGGTTTTTCAAACAAAGACAAACGGGACCCATGCTTAATCCGGCCGAATCGAATTTGCATCCCAGAAGAATATTCACGGCGTGGGCTCTCGCGCTGCTGCTGGCATCCTGCGCGATCGCCGGGCGCAGCGAGAAGCGCGCGCGCATGGCGACGGCGCTTCCCAGCCCGACCGGCACCCCGCTTTCGGCGCCGCTCCGGCCGACCGAAACCCTGCCTCCGGCGCTGGCGGCGACCGAAACGCCGCAAAGCGTGCTGGCCTGCCCGGAACGAAAAGGCGCTCTGCGGGCGGAGACCGTTCCCAGCGCCGTCACCGGATCGCCCGCGGAATTCTACGTTTATCTTCCCCCCTGCTATGATGCCGACCCCCAGGTCCGCTATCCCGTCCTGTTCCTCTTTCACGGCCTGGGCCGGACTCCCGACCAATGGCACGATCTGGGATTGGAGGCGACCGCCGATCATCTGATCGTATCCGGCCGGATCGCTCCGTTGCTGATCATCCTCCCCTACATTTCCGGCGACGATTCCAACGACGCCGTTTTTCTCGCCGACCTTCTCCCGGCGGTCGAAACCCGCTTCCGGACGCTTGCCGGCCGGGAGCACCGCGCCGTCGGGGGCGTTTCGCGCGGCGCGGAATGGGCGCTGCGCCTGGCACTGCGGCGGGCGGATCTGTTCGGAGCGGCGGGCGCGCACAGCATTGCCCCCAGCCCGACCGCCCTGGCGGATTTCTACCTGTGGGCGGAGGCCGTTCCGGAATCGGTCTGGCCGCGGGTGTATTTCGACTCCGGCTACTCGGATCCCCAGCTTCCGCAAATGCAGGCGATCGTCCAGGTTTTCGATCTCCTCTCGCGCCCGTATGAGAAGCATGTCCCGCCCGGCGACCACAGCGACGACTACTGGAGCGCGCACATCACCGACTATTTGCTCTGGTACGCCGCCGGTTGGTTAAACAAAAACGCGCCCGCCTGAACGATGGCGGGCGCGTTCATTTTCCGGTTGAACTTCTACTTCTTCTCTTCTTTTTTCTTGGCCGGCTGCATCTGCCTCACAACCTGAAATATTGCCGCAGCCCCGGCGCCAAGGGCGAAGAGGCCCGTCGTGGCGGGTCCGGAATAGATGTGCAGGCAAATGAACGCGCCGAGCACGCCGAGGAAGATGGCGATCTTCAACTGCCATTCCCTGGCCGCATCCTGGAATGTCGAAGTGGTAAGCCAGCCGATCATGATGCCGAACACCAAGCTGCCCAACGGTCTAATCAGGGATCCGATGATGTAGGCAAACTGATCCCATCCCTCAATAAAGCCGTCCATGGTGGCCCTCCCGCGCAAGGATTCCCGTGCGATCACGGGTACCGGCGAGTCTAAACCCGATCTTAAGGATGTGCAAGCCGGAAGGTCCTTGGAATAGCCCTATCGCAAAATCCCCAAGACACAAAAATGCAAAAGGGAAACCGAGGAATTGAACTTTCCTTGCGCCTCTGCGCCATCGCATCAAAGCCCTTCATCCCCCGGCTTGACAACGCCCTAAACAGCAATACAATTAGTTCAGTGATACAATTGATACAAGAGGTGCGGCCTTGCAGCTCCGATTGGATTTTCAGGAACGGGAGCCGATCTACCTGCAAATCGTCGAACAGGTGAAGAGCATGGTTGCCTCGGGGTCGCTCAAGCCCGGCAGCCAGCTTCCCACGGTTCGCGAAGTTGCGGCGGATTTGCGCATTAATTTCAACACCGCCGCGCGCGCCTACCGGCTGCTGCACGAGGAGGGGATCATCTCAACCCAGCAGGGGCGCGGAACGTATGTAATGGAAGCCCCGCCTCCCGTGGAAGCCCGGCGCATGAAGCGCGAACGGCTGCAGACGATGATCCATTCCTGGCTGGATGAAGCCAAACGGCTCGGCTTTGCTCCGGATGAGGTCGAAAAAGCCTGGCTTGAGGGATTGGCGCGCTGGTCGAAAGGGTAAGCGATAAAATATCCGGCGCGGGAATTATCGAAAAAATGGAGAAAATAAAATGACTGACAATGTGATTACTGGTTCGAGAAGGGGAAAGACCGGTGCGGGCGCAACCTACCGGGTCAGCCCGATCGGATATTTTCTGTTTATGACGATTGTCACCCTGGCGGTAATCGCCGCGCTGATCATGGATTTCTACCGCGTGCCGGAAGTCGTCATCGCCGCGGTTGTCATCTCCGGAACTCTGCTGGCGATGTACATCATGATCGCCTTGAAGATGGCCAACCAGTGGGAAAAAGCCGTCATCCTGCGGATGGGTAAATTCCACGGCTTGCGCGGACCCGGGATGTTCTGGATCCTGCCGGTCGTGGATACGATCGCCGCGTGGATCGATCACCGCGTGATGGTCACCCCGTTCAACGCGGAAAAAACGCTCACCAAGGACACGGTGCCGGTCGATGTGGACGCCGTCCTCTTCTGGATGGTGTGGGACGCGCAGAAAGCTTCGCTCGAGGTGGAAAACTACCGGCAGGCGATCGCCTGGGCGGCCCAGACCGCGTTGCGCGAGATCATCGGCCAGATGACCCTGGCGGATATCCTCGTCGGGCGGGCCAAGATGGACGCGGATCTGCAAAAGATCATCGACGAACGCACCACGCCCTGGGGCGTGACCGTGCAATCGGTCGAGATCCGCGACATCATCATCCCGCAGGATCTGGAAGATGCGATGAGCCGCCAGGCCCAGGCCGAACGCGAACGCCAGGCGCGCGTCATTCTCGGAGAATCCGAGCGGCAGATCGCCGATTCCTTCGCGGAAGCTTCCAAGGCATACCACGGTAATCCGACCGCGCTGCACCTGCGGGCGATGAACATGCTCTTCGAGGGCCTCAAGGAAAAAGGCGCGCTGGTCATCGTGCCTTCCAGCGCGGTGGACACCATGAACCTGGGCGGTCTCGTGGGGCTGGCAACCCTTGAGAAACAGCTGGTAAAGAAGGAATAACCATGGCCACGCCTGATCATCCGCTCTGGGAATACCGCGTAGGCGAATTCGGCGGGATCCTGAAACACGAACCCGGTAAAGCGGAATTGGAGACCGTCCTGAATGCCTGGGGCGAAGAAGGGTGGGAAGTCATCGGCACCGTGTATTCCGACAACACCTCCCGCCTGCGGATCATCGCCAAACGCCCGCTGACCCATGCCGCCCGCAGGAAGCGCAGCATGCCCGGGCTGGACGGCGAAATGGTTTAAGCATCGATCGCTCCAAGCGGTTATGGAAAATCCGGCGCCGGTGCGAATCGGTTGACCGGATTTTTTCCGCGGTGTACCCGGATTACGGCATGTGGTTCTTGAAGGGCATGGAATATCCATGGACGTCAAATTAATCGCGCATGTTCTAAACGGATTGTTGATGATCCTTCTCCCGATCGGGCTGGGGATCTATCTGACCCGCCGCTGGAAACTGGGCTGGCGTTTGTGGCTGATCGGCGCGGGGACGTTCATCCTTTCCCAGGTCGGCCACATCCCGTTCAATCTGCTGATGAGCCTGCTGCTCAACCGGACCCCGCTCGTCGATCTCGCGCCCGCCGGACAGCTGATCTTCAACGCCGTCTTCCTCGGGCTGAGCGCCGGTCTGTTCGAAGAACTGTTCCGCTACGGCATGTTCCGCTGGTGGGCGCGCGAGGCGCGCTCCTGGCGGACGGGTATCCTGACCGGCGCGGGCCACGGCGGGGTCGAAGCGATCCTCCTCGGCCTGCTCGCGTTGCTGGCGCTTCTCCAATTGGCGGCGTATCGCGGCATGGACCTCGCCGCGCTGGTCCCCGCCGATCAGTTGGCGCTCGCCCGGGAGCAGATGGCCGCCTACTGGTCGATGACCTGGTACGATTCGATGCTCGGCGCTCTCGAGCGCCTGTTCACCATCCCGGTTCAGATCGCTTGCGCCGTGCTCGTGCTCCAGTGTTTCACCCGGCGCCAACACTATTGGCTGTGGCTGGCGGTCGGATTTCACGCGCTGATCGATGCGTCGGCCGTGATCGCGGTGAATTATTTCGGAGTGTACGGCGCTGAAGCGATCTTGGCGGGGTTTTCGCTCCTGAGCCTGGTCGTCATCTTCCGGCTGCGGCGTCCAGAACCGGCGCCGGATGCCGAACCCCCGCCTCCGCCCCCCATGACGGGTTTCACCGCGCGGCC
>CAZYSF010000619.1:0-3801 GCA_964649635.1 uncultured Anaerolineales bacterium
GCCGCGGAGGCGGCGCGGCAGCGCCCGCAGCGCGATGGGCAGGAATTTTTCTTCGTTGAAGGCGGGGATCTGAATGATGAGTTTCATCGGGCGGACCTGGCCGCTTTCTGTCCTAACCTCCTACCCCCCGTCCTCCCGGCAAAATCCGCCGGGATGACATCCCCCTCCCTCCTTCCCCTTACGGGGAAGGCGGGAAGGGGAGATAGGATTGTGCACTCTCTCCCCGCCCTATTTTTGGACTTCAGAAAATGGGGAGGGGTAGGGTAGGGGAGGGGTAAGAAGATTTTACACTAGCGCAATATGCCCGGCAGGAAGCCGCAGTAGCCGGTCGAGACGGTCAGGTCGTAGGCGGTTTCGTCGCCGGCGGCGAGCGGGTCCTGCGAGTAGGCGCGCACAAAGTAGACCCCGCTGCGCGGCGCGATCCAGCAGATTGCCGCGCCCTGGCCGATCATGCTGGTGGCAGGCGGGTAGGCGCGCAGGAGGACGGTTGTGCCGTTGGAGGCGACGAGCTCGAGCACCGCCCACGAAGTCGGCCCCTGGGCGAGGGCCCGGATCAGGTAGGTCGTGCCGCCGGCAGCCTGGAAAAAGACCCAGTCGGAATCCCCCGAGGGGCAGGAGGTGTGGCGCTGGGGAACGCCCATGAAAATCTCTTTGGCGAGGAGCGGCGTGCTGTCGCTTTCGAATCCGTCCGGCGTGCAGGATTTGATCGTCGTGCTGACTTCGGCCTGGGCGGTGTTGCCGGCGCGGTCGAAGGCTTTGACGCGGAAGGCATAGGCGTGGCCGGGTTGGGCGGCGTAGACGGTGGCGCGCGCGTCCGGCGCGAGATTGGTGAGCCAATCGACCCATGCGCCGCCGTCGATCCGGGTTTGCACGGCGAAGCCCGCCAGGCCGGAGAACGAATCGCTCGCGGTCCAGGTGAGATTCACAACCGTCGAATCCTGCTGGGCGGGAAGCGGCGTGACGGCCAGGGCCGGGGCGGTGCGGTCGTTGGCGATGCCCCACACGATCGCGACAGCCTGGTTGCCGGCCCAGTCGGTGACGCGCGCCTGGAATGCCAGCGCCGTGCCTTCCGGCAGAGTGGCCGGATTGAGCGGGCAGGACCAGCCGTCGGAGGGAACCGTATCCGTGCAGACCGCGGTCCAATTCGAGCCGCCCCAATCCGACGAGTGGCTGAAGATTTCGACCTTGGCCACGCCGCCGCCGTCGCTCGCGTTCACGACGAGGTTGGCCGGAAGCGCGGAAAGGAACTGGCCGGATTGCGAGGGCGTGACCCACGAGACGGTCGGGATATCCGAATCGGTTGTCAGGCGGATGGTGTACCCGTGATCGGTGCCGCCCTCGGAGGGATGATTGGCGGAACGGACCTTCACGTAATAGGTGCCGGAAACCGGGATCTGGAACCCGACCGATCCGCCGTCGGAGGCGGCCAGGACGCTCGAGCCGTCGGTGCCGATCAGCTCCATGTACGGCTTGAGGGCGGTCGTGCCTTCGACCCGGGCGATGACGCGGCTCCCGGCGGAGGCGGTGATGCGGTAGTAATCCATATCCCCGGCCGGGCAGATCTGCGCGCCGAGCGTGGAGCCGCCGAGCACGGTTGCGGTCGCGGCGGTGTTGTTGGATTCTCCCGGGTCGGAGCAGGCCGGCGCGGATTGGGCCGTGATCTGGAAATCATCGATCGCCCAGCCGGTGTTGCCGTTTGCGTATTCGTCGCCCGTGTAGAAGGCGAAGCGCACGCGGATGGTGTGGCCGGCGTAGGCGGAAAGATCGATGAACGGCCCGGATTGCCACGCGCGCTCCTTGTCGTCGGTAAGCTGGTAGAGGTTGACGTAATTCCCGCCGTCGACGGCGATCTGGATCCGGCGCTGGTCCCAGTGCGGATTGGCGGTCTCGCCGTCGAACCAATACTTGAAGCGCAGGCTGAACCCGGCGGCGGGGATGGTGACCGGCGGCGAGGTCAGGAAGCCGGCGTTCGGGGAGCCGTCGTTGTAGGTGGCGGTCTCCGTGCGGTTGTAGACCCAGGCGTGCGTCCCGCCCGCGACCGGCGTGGTGGTCACCCGCCAGAAGCCGGTGGCGCTCCAGGAGGAGACGCCGCCTTCGATCCCGTCGGAGTAGGGCGCATTCACGGCCGCGGGCCAGGCCGGCGCGGCGGCGACGGTGAACGACCTTTCGCGCCAGTCGCTCACGCAAACCGGATCGCCCTCGCACGAGCGTTCGAAGACGTACCATTTCTGCGAACCAAGCGTGCCCGTGGCATTGCCGTCGAGGGACTTATAGGGAAGATGCGCGTCGCCGAGCGGGCCGACGTGATCCACCTCGGATCCGGATATCAGCGCGGAAACCCCGGGGCGCCAGAAGAACACCAGCGCGTCGCCGCGTTGGAAGGTGGCGCCGCCCGCCGGCCAGAGAAGCTCCGCCGGGCCGGGCGCCGAAACGCGGCCGGCGACCCGCAGCGAGGACGTATCGCCCGCGCCGATCGGATTATCCCGGAGATTCCGGTCGTCGGCGCCGAACGCCTCGGGCCGCCCGAGGAAATCATTTTCCGAATAGAGCGTGGCGATCACGTTCGCGCCGACCCGGATCGAGGCGGCTTTATCGCCGCCGACCGGCGCCAGGACCGCGCCGCTGGCGTAATCGCCCACATCCTTGACCGTGCAGGCGCCGCCGAAATTAATCTCCGCAAAAAGCGCGACCTGGTTCGCCGAGGGCGAGCAGGCCGGCGGCGGGACCGGGCAGGAGGCGGTGTGGACGATCGAACGCAGGCCGGGGTAGCCCTCGACCGGATTGCCGTCCCGATCCCAGGCGCGCAGCGAGATGCTGGCCGCGCCGGCGCCGAGGCCCGAATCGCACATATTCCAATCGTAGGTGAAGGGCGAAGCGGTGAAGATCGGGCCGACCTGCTGCCAGCCGCTTCCGGTGTTGGCGATGAAGTAGCCGTGGCTGAACCCGCTCCCGGAATCGGATGCGTAGCCCGAGAGGCGCACGGTCGAGACACTGACCGCGGCCTGATCGGCGGGGGCGGTGATCCCGGCGGTGGGAGCGACGAAATCAGTCCCGGACTGGTTGGCCGAGACGTAATAATTCTGGCCCGATCCGCCGAACCAGGCGGCCTCATCCACCCGGCGCGGGCGGCCGCCGTTGATCGTCACATCGTCGAAAGTGACATCGATCGAATTGCCCCAGTAGGAAGCGGGGTTGGTGTGGACCTGGAAGTGCAGGTGGGGGCCGGTCGAATAGCCGGTATCGTCGACGATCCCGAGGAACTGGCCGCGGTAGATGCGCGCCCCGGGCGTGCGGAAGGCGACCGGGATGCTGTCCTGCGCCAGGTGCAGGTAGAGCTGGTAGGTGGTCGGGACGGTCGAGGTATCCTCCAGCACCAGGTAATTGGCGTGGTTGGCGTTGCCGTCGTAATAGCCGTTGGGGTAGGTCCAGACCGCGTACTTGACCGTCCCGGTCCGCGCGGCGACGATCGGCCACATCGGCTGGGCGGATTCGTAAAAATCGTAACCGAAGGCCATCGAGGCGGAGTGGTTCACCGACTGGGTTAAGAGCTTTGTCCCGCCGGCCGGCCAGGGCAGGTGGTAGCCGCCGATCGCCTTGGCCATCGCTTTCTTCTCGGCCGCGGAGGGTGTCGTGAACGTCTTCTTGGTATCGTCGGAGACAAGGTCGTCCGGCGCCTGGGAAAGGACCGCGTCCCAGTCCTTATCCGCCTGGAGCGTCACCGTCCAATCCTCGCCCAGCCGGCGTGCCAGGGCGATCCCCGGTTCGGTCGGGATCTGCTCGGGGGATTCGGGCTGCAGGTAG
>CAZYSF010000620.1:0-10154 GCA_964649635.1 uncultured Anaerolineales bacterium
TTGCGGCTGCAATATGATTTCTTTGCTGGATTTGACGGATCCGCGAATCCGATTCAAGAGCAGACGAACGGCTTCCGCGCCGAGTTCGTAGCGCGGCGCGCGACAGGTTGTAAGCGACGGGGTGACGAGCGCCGCCAGGGGAATGTCGTCGCAGCCGACGACGGCCAGGTCGCGCGGGACCTTGCGTCCCAACTCCGCGCAGGCATGCAGGGCGCCCACGGCGACAAGGTCGTTGAAACAGAAGAGGGCTGTTAATTCCGGTTTCGAGAGCAGCAGGTCACGGGCGGCGGCCTGCCCGCCTTCCACGGTCGGCGCGCACGGATGTTCCCAGGCGTCGTCCACCGGCATTCCGGAGTCCGCCAGGGTGGCGCGGTAACCTTTTCCACGGTTGCGTCCGCTGTGAGAGGTGGGGGGGCCGGATAAGAATCCGATCGCCCGATGGCCGCGATCCAACAGGTGCCGGACGGCCAGCCGTCCCCCCAGCTCGTCGTCGAGGCGCACGGATCCGAGGAATGAGGTTTTCGAGTACCGCGGTATCTGGCGGTTGATCAGTACGACGACCGGATGATGTTCCACCACGTTGGTCAGCGGACGGGAGGCGAGGCGGCTGAACAGGACGACCCCGTCGACCCGTTTTTCCTCCAGCGAATAAATGAGGCTTAATTCGCGTTGAGGATCCTCTTCGGTGTTGCACAGGTAGATGTTGTAGCCTTCGGCGCACGCCACATGTTCGGCGCCGAGCGCAACGTCGGCAAAGAAGGGATTGGATACGTCGGGAATCACAAGCCCGATGGTTCCGGAGTGGCGGGTCACCAGGCTGCGCGCGATTCCGCTGGGGCGGTAATCCATACGGTTAATAATTTGCTGGACGCGTTGGCGGGTTGCCGGACTGACGTCTCCCTTTTGGTTGATCACCCGGGAAACGGTCATGATCGAGACGCCCGCTTTGCGGGCGATGTCCGCCACGGTCACTTTTTGCGCCATAGGAGGAGGGTTACCCGTTAGCGTTACCGTTAACGCTAACGGGATTATAGGGTGAATGCGCTCCTTTGTCAATTGGAATATCATGTTTTATTCCATCATCATGGTTTATCCCGGCAAGGCGGGACGAGGCGAAAAGCCAAACGGGATATGCCGAACTTTCCCATGGGGCGACGGGGGTTCTAAGCGTTTTTTCCGTCGACGACCGTGGCGGCCTTTAAGTGATCGTTAATCCGGATTCCAACTCTATCAAGTTTCACCCGGCGGAGCCGTCATGTGGTTTGGCGACAGGCTGCCGGTTGATATGACGGCCGTCCAGGTGGATCCTTCCGGCGATATTTATTTCACCTGCGCGGAAGGAATCTTTCGCATTTACCGTAAGTAATTTCCGCTTTGCTGAGATACCGTGTAAAATGATGGGTGTTCTGCGCAGCCGGCACGGACGCTGAACCGGCGGCGAATACTACTGATCCCACCGGAGGTTTTATGGCGGATAATTGGAAATGTTCAAAATGCGGAGGGATAAATCCCGGAAAACGGGAAACCTGTATTGGATGTAATAATCCAAAACTAGGCCTGACCACTCAACCGGAGCCTGTGGAACCGCCGGTGGCGCCTGTCGAATATGAATGCAGTGTTTGCGGTATTAAATCAACCGACGGCGAAAAGAGAGTCGTCGTTACGGCGGACGAAGAAGATCAATGGCGGGACGGCTCGAAATATCACCATTATTCCAATTTCCACAGGATGCGGGTCTTTATCTGCGCTAAATGCAGAAAAGAAAAAGGGTCAGTGGAGAAGGCAATTGTCAATAAGGCGGCGGCATTCGGCCGGATGGGAGAATTCAGTTATTGGGATAATTTTGATTATTCACTAATTTGGCACGGCGATCGCCCTTTTATCATCATTAAAGACGATATGAAAGATGAATTATATGATAATGTCGAAAACAGGAATGTCGAGATAATAATAAACTATCCAGGAGAATCCCTGATAGCGAATAAAGGTTATTTTATACTTATTGACGATGTCCCTGTGGCTTTGGTTTCAATCGCCAAGAATTATAGAATTAGTCTCAAGGTGACGCCGGGTATTCACAGGATAAAAATGGCGATCAGGGATAAGGGAGTAGTCATTAACACCGAGCCGAATAAATCTTATGAGTTTGACGGAAAATTTGACAAATGGGTGAGTGGATACAAACTTACTCCAAGATGACAACTTACTCCAAGATGACAACGTGTTGCGGGGATATGGGCGGCCGTCCGTCCGCCTTTCCGTTCCTGATTATCAACTCCCTGATGATTTCTACCGCCGGCGCTTGCGGTCGGATGTCAGCGGGGAAGGTGGCACCCTCCCGGGCGGGCTTTGCCGGTCGGATCGGAGGCATGACCCCAGCTCCGCCTTTGAGTGGCATTGATTTCGTCAGAATCATCCTCTATCCGGTTAAGTTGGAAGGAGCTAACCATGACAACCTTTACCCTGCCCGGAATTCCAGGCGAATGCGACTGGAATTATCCACCCCTTGAATGGAGTAATGCGCCGGAAAATGGATTGTCAATCACGGCCGGGGCACAGACGGACTGGTTCATCGATCCCGCCGGCAACTACAACAAGGACAACGCCCCTTGCGCGCTTTTTGCCCCGCCGGACGATAGTTTCCTTCTCAGCGCCCGGGTCGCCGTCGGGTTCGGCGCCATTTACGACGCCGGCACGCTGCAGATCCGCGTACGGGACGACCTATGGGCCAAGCTCTGCTTTGAATATTCGCCGCAGAAGAAGCCCATGATCGTCTCGGTCGTGACGCGCGGAGTCTCGGATGACTGCAATTCGGTCACGCTGGAACGGCCGGAGGTTTTTCTGCGGGTGGCGCGGACTCCGCAGACGCTGGCGTTTCATTATTCGCAGGACGGCCGCTATTGGCAAATGGTTCGCTATTTCACGCTCGGGCGGATGAACGCTTTGCGCGCCGGTTTTTCGGCCCAATCGCCGACGGGGGAAAAATGCACGGCAGTCTTTTCGGAGATACGTTACCATCCGGGCGCGCTCAAGGACAACCGCAGCGGGGAGTAAGGCGCGACTCTCACCAATCCCACTCCTCCGGTTTCGAAGGATAATCCGATCCATGATTAAACCCTACGAATGCACGCAGTGCGGCTCCACGGATTTCGAGGATGCCGGCGCGAAGCGCGTCCGCTGCACGCATTGCGGCAGCCTGTTCCAGCTGCTCACCGGGGACCCGGCGCTCGTCATCAACAAAGGCGCCAAGGTAGTCTTCGGCAGGCACGCCAATGTGGAGATCCGCGGCGATATCGACGTGCAAAGCGGAGCCCATGTCGATATCCAGGGAAAGGTGACGGTGCTCAAGGGGAAGCAGAAACAGATTTTTAGTTTAAAACTGCTGAAGGCCGGGGACGGCGCGAAAAAAGGATAACCAAAAAAGCACAAAAGGCAGAATAGGATTTAACAGGCTGCTGAAAAACGATTAGTGTGTCATTGCGAACCTGCCCCCGCGGAACAAGACTGCCCGTCTTTGCTCCATGAGCAGTTTTGATTGCGAAGCGGGGGGAGCGAAGCAACCCCGGCTTACCCCAACCGGGGCAGGCGAAGCATCTGCTGATTATCCCTAGAAATGGGAGATTGCCTCGCTCCCGGAGCCTGCCCTGAGCGCAGCGAAGGGGTCGCTCGCAATGACACTCTACTCCTCTAAGCAAACGCTTATGATCGGTCCGGATAGAATGGATGAAAGCGCCCGACAGGGGTGCTCGTACCAAAGGGAGGTCATCATGCGCAAGATCCTTTTCTACATGTCGGTTTCCCTGGACGGCTTTATCGAAGACACAACGGGCGATTTCAGCTTTGCGGATCCCGACACCGAGTTGCATCAGCACTTCAACGACCAGGAAAGCGCGGTCGATACCCATCTCTACGGGCGCCGGATGTACGAACTCATGACGGCATTCTGGCCGACAGCCGATCAGGACCCGTCCCAGCCGCCGGTTGTGCTCGAGTACGCCCGGATCTGGAAATCCAAAAATAAATTTGTGTTTTCCCATACTCTCACCGAGGCCGGCTGGGGGTTCCAGCTCATCCGGGGGAACGTCGCGGAAGAAATCCGCAAGTTGAAAGCGCAACCCGGCTTGGATATGAGCGTCGGCGGCCCCAACCTGGCTTCGAGCTTGATGCGGTTCGGGCTGATCGATGAGTTCGGCTTGTACATCCATCCGGTCATCGTCGGCGGCGGGAAACCGTTTTTTCCCGAATTGCGCGATAAGGTCAACCTGAAGCTGGTCGAAACGCGGACGTTCGGATCGGGCGTGGTCATGCTGAAGTATGGTAAAGTGTAAATGGTTCAGGGAAAAACCTAAAAAAAAATATTTACCACAAAAAGCACAGAAGACACAAAGAGTACATATAAAAAAAATCCCCCGGGTGAAATAATCGAATCCGGTTTTACATTGGATAAAATAGAGGGATATCATTACGGGTTTGGGAATACCGATCATCCGTCAAGAGGATTATCCAATGGAATATACAGTCAGGGATGTTCCCATCTATTACGAGATTCACGGTTCCGGCACGCCGGTGCTGATGATCCATGGCTGGAGCCCGGACCACCGCCTGATGAGGGGCTGCATGGAGCCCGTTTTCCAGTCGGTGGCGAAACCCTGGAAACGCATCTATTTCGACCTGCCCGGCATGGGCAAAACGCCGGGTAAGCCCTGGATCACCGGGTCGGATCAGATGCTCGAGCTGATTTTCGAATTCATCGATGGGATCATTCCCGGCGAGCGGTTCCTGCTGGCTGGCGAATCCTACGGCGGATATCTGGCCCGCGGCATGGTGAACCAGCGGCCGGCGATGATCGACGGCCTGCTCCTGATCTGCCCGCTGGTAAAGCCGTATATCAAAACAGCGGACGGCTTCGATAAAGGGGATGTCCCCGGGTTGAAGGTGCTGGAACAGGACCGGGCGCTGCTGGCGGGCCTTTCTGAAAAAGAAAGGGAGCAATTCGTCGGGATCAACGTCCTTCAGACTTCACGGGTCTGGGAGCGGTTCCGGGAGGAAATCCTGCCCGCGCTGGATGTTGCGGATTACGATTTCCTGGAACAAAGCCTTGGCAAAGACACGCCTTTCCACTTCGAGGTCGATGCCCTCGAACAACCCTTCACCAGGCCCACCCTCATGTTAATGGGCCGGCAGGATTGCTCCGTTGGCTACCGCGACCAGTGGCGCTTGCTCGAAAATTATCCGCGGGCATCCTTCGCCGTCCTCGATAAAGCCGGCCACAACCTGCAAATCGAGCAGGATGTCCTGTTTGCCGCGCTGGTGAAGGAATGGCTGGAGAGAGTTGAAGCGGAGAAGAAGTTTACCTAGGGCGGATTTCGAGGGTGTCATTGCGAGGAGCGAAGCGACGAGGCAATCTCCTTGTTTTTCAGAAGGGGGAGATTGCTTCGCTCCCGGAGCCTGCCCTGAGCGCAGCGAAGGGGTCGCCCCCGCTTCGCAATCAAAACCGCTCAAGGAGCAAAGGCGAGCAGTTTTGCTCCGCGGGGGCAGGCTCGCAATGACACCTGTTAATTCCTTTTTCAATACCCTGTTAAAAATCATTTGTGCTTTCTGTGCTTTTTGTGGCTAAAAAATTATTTATCCCACTCCTTCGGCGCCTTCACCAGCGCATCGATATTCTCCGCCGGAGTCTCGCCCGAAACCCCGCCCCCGAAGGAAAGGATCAATCCACCGCCGGCCGCCGTTTTTTCAAGCACCGCGCGCGCACTGCGCAGGACGTCCTCCGGCTTGCCGCGCACACCCACATCCAAAGGGGCCACATTCCCCATCAAGGCCACCCGGTGCCCCATCTTCGCCTTAATATCGGCCGCGTCCACCTCATGGCTGAAATTGAACACGTCGAAATTGGCCTGCGCGAGACTCTCCGCAAGGTGCAGGCAGGGCGTATCGTTATGATAAATCCGGATCAGCCCGTCGAATTCGTCGAAGATCCGCTTCAAATGCGGATGGATGATCGCTTCATAATGTTCTTTCGAGACCATCCCGACCACATCGTCCAGCAACAGGATTCCCTCCGGATTGCGAATGCTCTCCAACTGGGCATGCAGCCAGCGGATAATCGTCGTGGTTACGGTTTTCAGGATCTTGGAGACATTGTCCGGGTTGAGCGCGACCTCCATCATCAGCGGCGAGATGCCCGAAAGCCAGGAGGCCACCGTCATCGGGCCGCGTGCCGCGACCATCCGAATCCCCAATCCCTCGGCCGATAAGCGTTCGTCCATAACCTTGTACATCCGTAAAACGAGCGGCATCAATCCGTCTTCCTGGGGATTGGCCGGCCGCAGGTCGGACCAGAAATCGAGGTTCTCCGAGATCGGCTCGATCGCCGGCGGATGATCGGCGTAGAAGCGGATCCGCGCCCCGTGCGCCGAGGGCTCGGCCGTCATCCCGTATTCCACCCAGAACCCGGGAATCCACACGACGTCCGGAAAGCGCGTGAGCAGGCCCTTGTTGATCTCCAGCCACTTCTCGGGGAACAGGAAATAATCGCGCGTATCGATCCCGGCGTACCCGGGCAGCCACGGGCTGTCGACGATCAGCGCCACCGGCACGGTGCCCGGTTTCCCCAGTTTCGCGGCGAGTTTAAAATTATCCCAGGGTGTGGTCATGGATACTCCCAAATGCCGGTCGAGTAGCCCTGCGCAACTGATTGCGCAAGGCGTATCGAGACCGCGATCTACGCGGAAGATAGAAATCTAGCCCGATATCAGAGAAGCTGGATCAGGGAACTCCTGACAAAACTTGTGATCCGAAGAATGGTGCGAGGTCTCGATACGCCTCAAACCGCGAAGCGTTTTGAGGCTACTCGACCACCTCCGCGATTGTCGAAATAATTTCGTCGGATATTTCATCGATCGCGCATTGCACGCAATCCGAAACGGGCGCGTCGAAATCGATGCATTCCGGCTGGATCCCGATGATCGCCACCCGGCAGCCGAGCTCGGATTCCAGATATTCGCTGAACCCGGCCATCGGGAAGGTGTGTGTCGCGGGGGGAGCGCCTTCGATCTCCGCCGGATCGATCCAGCGCACGCAGCCCGGTGCTTCGCCGATATCCGCTGCGTCGAGGAAGATCACCCGGTCCGGTCCGTGGCGCCGCAGCGGCCCGGCCGCGGCTTCCGGCAGCGATCCCGCCTCCAGTAAAAACGGCGCGGGGGTCCGCGCCGTTGGAATCCGATTTTGCAGCCGGCGCAGAATGAGAATCCCCGCCCTGGTGGGGATCGGCCAGGAACTGCGCGGCGACGATGCGGCGGGGTTACGGCTGCTCTTGAGGAACTTTCGCAGCGGTGTGATCCAGGAATTTCTTAATGTCATCGTCGCGTCCATAATATACGGTGAACGGTTCGCGCGTCAGCGCGGCCCGTTCCCACTCCGTGTTCGACATCGAAATGCACTTGAACCGGCAGTTGACCACGCACTGCGCGCAATACGTGCAGCGGTCAACATGCAGGCGCATGATGAACTTTTTATTGGGCTTGTCGACCGCGAGGATCTCGATCGCGTTCGCCGGGCAATCCTTCATGCACAGCGTGCACCCGGTGCATTTTTCGGCGTCGTATTGGATCACCCCGCGCAGACGGTCCGGGACCGCCTGGCGGATGCCGAACGGATACTTGACGGTTGCGGGCTTGCGGAAAACCGAGCGGATAATCTCGCCCAGCATCGATCCGATTTTCATAGAATGACTCCCTTGAGAATGACGACGATCAGCAGCTGCGCCAGCGCGAGCAGCGCGCCGATCCGCCACCACATGCCTACCGTCTGGTCGATCCGCAGCCGGGCGAACAGCGCCTGCAGCGCGGCCACCACCACCAGCAGGCCGAGCGTCTTGAGCAGGAACTCGAGCGGGTTGGCCAGCCCGCCGAGGTAGAACGCGGCGATGAGGGTCAGCCCGACCACCAGTTCGACGTTCTTGCCCAGCCGGAAGAGCGCCAGTCCCCGGCCGCTGTATTCGGTCAGCGCGCCGGCCACGATCTCGGATTCGGCTTCCGGCGCGTCAAACGGCGCCAGCTCGAGCTTGCCCATCAGCCCGATCACCGCGACAAAAAATCCTATGAACAGCGGCAGCGCCAGCCAGACCTGCCCGAGCACGCTTTCGTGCACCACGCTGATCTGCCACGAGTCGGCCAGGATCGCCGGACACAGCAGCGCCAGCAGGAACGGCGCCTCGTAGGAGAAGAGCTGGGTGAGGGTCCGGATGGCGCCGATGATCGAGAATCGGTCGGCGGTGTTGGCCCCGGCCAGGCCGATCGAAAGCGTCAGTAATCCGAGCAGGAAGACCACGATGATCAGGTCCCCGGGCAGGGAGAACGAGGGCGTCAGGCCCGCCATCGGGATGTACAGCCCGGCGGTCAGGGCGCCGGCCATCGCGATGATCGGCAGGCTGACGAAAAATATCGGGATCACCCCGATCGGGACGACCTCTTCCTTGGCTAAGAGCTTCACCGCGTCGGCCAGCGGCTGCAGCAGGCGCGGCCCGATCCGGTTCTGGAAACGGGCCATCAGCTTGCGGTCAATGTATTCGTACAGCAGGCCGAGGGCGATCAGCGTCAGCCCGCCCGGGAAAATCAGCATCTTCAGGAGAATTTCGATATCCATGCTCATGGTCTGCTCGTCGGATCGATCCTTTCGATGAGAGGGTTCCGCTCAGGAAACGGATTCTTTCCCGGGTTGGCGGCGGACGACGATCATGCGGTCGTTGCAGGAAAAGCACGGATCGATCCCGGACAGAATCATCGGCACGTCGGCCAGCTGATGCCCGACCGACCCGACCAGGACCGACATGAAGTTGCGCAAACTCGGCGTGCGGACTTTCACCCGGATGGGATTTTCCCCGCCGCCGCTCTTGATGAAGTAGAACAATCCGCCGCGCGGCGCCTCGATCCGGCTGATCGTTTCGCCCTCCGGGATCCGGCGCGGGAAGCGGACGGTGAGTTCGCCTTCCGGGAGGCCGGCCAGCAGGTTGCGGATCACGCGCACGGATTCGAACAGTTCCTGGATCCGCACCACGAACCGCGTATGCAAATCGCCGGTGGAACCAAGCACGATCGTCACGGGGAACTGCTCATACAGCAGGTAGGGCGCATCCACCCGCAAATCGCGGGCGACTCCCGAGGCGCGCGCGACCGGGCCGATCGCGCCGAGCTGCTCGGCTTCGGCGGTCGTCATCGTGCCCACCCCGCGCGTCCGGCGCAGGAAGGATTCGTCGTTGTTGACGATCTTCATGTAGTAATGCAGGCGCTCTTCCAGGAAATCCAGCCCGCGCTTGATCGAATCCGCCTGGGCCGGGCCGAGGTCGTATTTCACGCCGCCCAGCAGGTTTGCGGAATAATTGACCCGGTTGCCGGAGAAGGATTCGAGGATGTCCATCACCGTCTCGCGGTCGCGCCAGGAGTACATGAACAGCGTTTCGAATCCGGCTTCGTGCGCCGCCACGCCGACCCACAGCATGTGGCTGTGCAGCCGTTCCAGCTCCAGGAGGATCTGGCGGATGGCCTGGGCGCGCGGAGGCGCCGGCACGCCCGCCAGCTTTTCGACGCCGATGGCGTAGGCCGTCGAGTGGGCGTGCGAGCAGATCCCGCAGATGCGCTCCAGCAGGTACATCGCCTGGGTCCAGTTGCGGTTCTCCGCGCCCTTTTCGATCCCGCGGTGGACGTAGCCGAACCGGACGCTGGCCGAGGTGACCGTTTCGCCGTCGACCGTGAATTCGAAATGCGCCGGCTCCTTGAGCGCCGGATGCTGCGGTCCGATCGGAATGATGAACTTTTCTTTTTGGGTGCCGGGCATGGTTGGCGTCCTTCCTATTCTTCCGGTGCCGCGGGAGGCGCCGGCACGATGAAATCTTTGCGCAGGGGGTAGGTTCCCTCCGGCCATTCGTCGGGCAGGAACAGGCGGCGCGGGTCGGGCGTCCCTTCGCACACGACGCCGAACATCTCCATCAGCTCGCGTTCGAAGAGGGTCGCCGAAGGGATGATGGCGCACACGCTCGGGACGACCGGATTATCGCGCGGCATCGTCACCCGCAGGGTGATCACCGCCGCCTTGTTGCAGAAGTGATAGAGCGCTTCGAGCTTTCCGGCTTCCACGCCGTGATCCAGCCCGGTGAT
>CAZYSF010000621.1:0-2476 GCA_964649635.1 uncultured Anaerolineales bacterium
CGGCGTGAGGAGGATGGCCTCGAACCAGTTGGCGCGCATGCGCGAGTGTTCGCCCACCAGGATGTTCTCGATCGCGCTCATGTTCGCGAACAGGCGGATGTTCTGGTACGTCCGGGAAATTCCCCGGGCGGTCACCTGGTCGGGCGGCAGCCCGGTCATCGGTTTTTCGAAGAAGAGGATTTCCCCCGAATCCGGTTCGTAAAAACCGGTGATGCAGTTGTAGAACGTCGTTTTGCCGGATCCGTTCGGGCCGATGACGCTGAAGATGCTGTGCTCCTGAATCGAAAGGTCCACCGCGTTGACCGCGGTGAGGCCGCCGAACGTCTTGGTCAGGCCGCGGGTTTCGAGGGCGACGGTCATTTGCCCCTCCCCTCTTCGGCGGTCTCGACCAGTCCGGCATCCCTGCCGATTTCCATTTTGCGGCGCGAGGACGGGATCAGCCCGGCCGGCCGCCACAGCATCATCACCACCAAGAGCGCCCCGAACACCATCACGCGGTAATCCTCCAGCTGGCGCAGCATCTCCGGCAGGCCCTTGAGCACCAGGGCGCCCGCGATCACACCCGGGATCGAGCCCATCCCGCCGACAATCACCACCGCCACCACGTTGATCGAGACCATCAGGTTGAAATCCTCCGGCCCGGTGAACTGGTTGCGGGAGGCAAACAGCGCGCCGCCGAGGCCCGCAAACGCCGCGCCGATCGCGAAAGCGAGCAGTTTCTGGAGGAGGGTGTTGATGCCCATCGCGCGCGAGACTGTTTCATCCTCGCGCATCGCCTCCCAGGCGCGCCCCACGCGCGAGTTCTGCAGTCGGTTGGTGACGAAGATGACCAGCAGCACGGCCAGGAAGATCAGGTAGACGAAGCCGATCGCGTTGTTGATGGGTAATCCGAAGAAGTCGGGGGGGGCGACCGCGGGCACACCGCGCGGCCCCCCGGTGAAGTCGCTCAGATCGTCGCTCTTGCTGAGGATCCGGATGATCTCGCCGAACCCGAGAGTCACGATCGCAAGATAATCCCCGCGCATGCGCAGGACCGGCGCGCCGAGCAGGATCCCGGTCACGGCCGCCAGGACAATCCCGATCGGAATGACCAGCCAGAAGTTCCACATCAGATGGTGCGGCGTGGGAGCGGTCAGGAGCGCCATCGCATAGGCGCCGATGGCGAAGAACGCCACATAGCCGAGATCCAGCAGGCCGGCCAGGCCGACCACGATGTTCAGCCCGAGCCCCAGGAGGACGTAAATGCCGACCGTGCCGATGGTGTAGTTCCAGTATTGCCCGGCGACGAGCGGCAGCAGGAGGAGGCCCGCCAGCAGCACGCCGTACACGGCGTAGCGCCCGGCGGTGCTCTTGCGCAGCGATTGAAGGACCGGCAGGCTTTCCACGCTCTCCCGCAATCGGTTCCGGATCGCCGCCCTTGTCTTCCGGCTGCCGCGTCCAAGGACGCGGTTAAGCAGCCCGCCGGCCGCGCCGGCGGTGGTCAGGAAAAGGAGGTAGAAAATTCCGGCCGTCATGGGCGCGAGCCCGAGCAGGAACTGGTGGACAGCCGCGGGCAGGAGTTCGGCGAGGTAGGTGCTCATCGCCACTCCTTGCTCGTTCAGCCCGCCGATCAGCCAGACCGCCGCGCCGACCGGCAGGCCGTGCGCCACTCCCGCAATCGCGCCGCCGAGCGCCGCCGCTCCGAAGGGGTCGCCGGGAATATCCTGCTCGCGGGAGGCGCCGCTCACCCCGGCCCACAGGCCGATCAGGCCCAGGAAGATCGCGGTGTTGAGCATCAGGGGGGTCAATCCCAGGAAGAGCCCGGCCGATTCGTTGTGAAGCAGATCGGCCAGCAGGTTGGCGGCCGTCCCGGTAAAGCCGATAAGGAAAAGGAAGACGGTGATGATGCCGAACACGATCCCGGTCTTCAGGGAATTTCGGAAGAGGGTTTTCATCAGACCTTCTCCTCGGTGAGCACTTCGCCCACGATGCCGGTGGGACGGAAGATGAGCACCAGGACCAGGATGCCAAAGGCGATCACATCCTTGAGTTGGAAGCTGATCCCGAGCACGGCCGGCCCGAGGCTCTCCACCAGGCCGAGGAACAAACCGCCCAGCATCGCGCCCGGCACGCTGCCGATGCCCCCCAGCACCGCCGCGGTGAAGGCCTTGATGCCCGGGATAAAACCGACGAAGTGGTACACCAGGCCGAGGTGGATCCCCCACATCACGCCCGCCGCGCCGGCCAGGGCGCCTGAGATGATGAAGGTCCGGCTGATCACACCGTCCACGTCGATCCCCATCAACGCCGCCACCTGCTTGTTCTCCGCCACCGCCCGCATCGAGCGGCCCAGGCGCGTGCGCATCACCAGCAGGTACAGGGCTATCATCAGCAGGACGGACAGGACGACGGTGAGGACGCCGGTATAAGGCAGGATGACGTTGGCGCCGTTGATCGAGAGAGTCCTGCCCTCGCCGCGCGTCAGCACGGTCGGGTT
>CAZYSF010000622.1:0-2708 GCA_964649635.1 uncultured Anaerolineales bacterium
CCACTTCGCCGGCCGGGAAAAAACCCAGGATCCCCTTCGCCTGAGGAACATGATCCGTTCCGCCAAACGGAGGATGCAGCCGGCCGGATGGCGCGCTCCCGATATCCGGGAAGTGATCTGTCCGGCGCGGCGGCTCATCCGGCCGCCGGATTTACGGCGTCACCCGAAAAGACTGCTTGGACGATCCCACCCTCTTGTTGAACGAGCACCAGCAGCAAGTGGATGGGCTCGATGACCTGGTGCTGATATTCCTGCGCCAGGTGTTGGGCAGCGAGCAGGGCCTCCTGGGATTTTTATGTGGGCCTATCGAGGTTCATGGAAACCACCGGAAAAGAAGGGGATGGAAATATTTAGCAACCCCGGTAGATGGTAGTTCCATTGCAGGATGGCGCTCTGAAGGCTGTCCGCGGCTTCGCGTGGCATATCAAACCCGGGCAGGGTCTTTTTTCGCCGCACAGAAAACAGGCTTGCGGATCGGGGAGGACATACTGGCGCTCGGGCTTCTCCTTACAGGCGCCGACCGGCTGTTTTCATTCCTGGTATTCCATTTCGACCCAGACGGCCTCGCAATAGACTTCCTGGTAGCGTGCCAGACGCAACTCCCGGCTGGCAGACTGGGCGGTCAGTTCGGCTTCCAACTGGCGGACACGGGATTGTAATTCAACGATCTGGCTGCGAAGATGCAGGATCGTCTCGGTGGCGGCCTCGTCGACTCCCAGATCCTCCCGCAATCGACGCTGACAGCGGGATTCATAGCCTTCGGATTGGCCATACCAATAACTTCTTCCGGATGGTTTTTCGGGAATCATGCCCTCACCTCATTTCGGATGCGGTTAAGCACGGTTTGGCCTGGAGGAGGCCAGCGCGCGGATGCTCTCGACCTCCGGATCGGTCAGCGGGTCGGGCAGCACCAGCCGGACCCGTGCATACAGATCGCCGCGTATACCGGGATCACCCAGGCGGGGCATCCCTTTTCCTCGCAAGCGGAAACTCCGCCCGGCGTTGGTGCGGGGCGGGATCGTCAGGATCAGCGGCCGCTCGAGGGATGGAACGCGGATTTCACCGCCGGCGATGGCGGTGAAGATATCGACCGTAACCTCAAGATGCAAGTTGTCCCCCTCGCGCTCGAAGGTTTGATGGGGCAAGAGGCGCACGAGCAAATACAGATCTCCAGCCGGACCGCCATTTAAGCCCGGCTCCCCCTGACCGGCCAGGCGGACTTTGGATCCGGTGCGCACACCGGGCGGAATATGGGCTTGGATGCGGCGCCCATCTATTTCCAACAGGCGCTCGGCGCCATGAAAAGCCTCTTCCAGGGCCAGATCGATTTCGTACTCGACATCCCGTCCGCGACGCGGGCCGGGGGAAGCGCCTTGCCGGCCGTCTCCGCCGCTCCCGCGCGCCTGGCCAAAGATGGTGGTGAAGAAGTCGGAATACGGCGATGCGCTCCCAAAGAGGTCTTCCAGGTCTTCGGGGGTGGCGTAGTGGACGCGCACCCCGTTATCCGGTTGGGCCGACCATTGCTGCCAGTTGAAATCCTCTTGGCGGCCGCCGGTCTGCTGCCAGCGCAGGTATTGCGTCCGCATCGCATCGTACTTCTTGCGCTGTTCCGCGTCCGATAGAACCTGGTACGCCTCATTGATCGTCTTGAATTTCTCTTCCGCTTCCTTATTTCCCGGGTTTACATCCGGGTGAAGCTTGCGGGCCAATTGCCGATAAGCCTGTTGGATGGCTTTCTTTTCGGCAGTCGGCGGCACGCCCAGTATTCCATAATAATCCTTAAAATCCATCGGGCACCGCCTCATTCGTCTTCTTGTTTATGATCCGACTTTTCGTCATTTCTGGATTTCCATCTTTTATAGGCAGCATCAATTTCCTCTTCCGTATGGGTATCACAGGCGGCCAGGGGTTGTCGTTCCTCTTTCAAGCAGTGACCGCCGGGGCTGGTCGCGGTACAACCCACCAGCCTGCCGTCCGGGGCATACACGGCAAGAACGTCGATTATCCGGGCACATACAATGCAGCCATGCCTCTCGGCAAGAAAATCGTTTTCAGACTTCATCATAACCAGCCATCGTCCATTTGAAGCCAATCCTTCATTAACCGAATATCCAATTTCCCGGATTCAAGCCAAATTGTCCCGGGAAGGAAGCCGCACCATTCCACGGGTGACATCCCTCCGCCACGGCTGCGCCGTGACCAGCCCAATCCGATACGCGGGAGACGATCAGCCGATGACCACCGCATGTTGTCCAGGGTGAACTTCCAGGGTCGGTTATCATTCATGGCGATATCGTTGAAAAATCCTTCCATGTTGAGCGCCCCGAAGCAGCTTTCGCCGTGTCTAGTCCCGAGGGTCGATTTGATTCCGTCCTTTCCGAATGTCGTTGATCAATCGCTGATCCCTCAGCGAAGGGATGACTCTGAGATAATTTTCCGCGCCGGGGGACTGCTAATAGACCAGTTGTTCCGGATCCGCTTTTATCCGCCTGCGAAAAACCCAATAGGACCAGGCTTGATAGACGATCACAACCGGCAGGAAGATTCCGGCTACGATCGTAATCACCCGCAGCGCATAATCCGAGGCGGCCGCGTTGTAGATCGTCAGGCTGACCTCCGGCCCGAGGCTGGAAACCATCACCCGCGGGTAGAGCGAGACGAAAAAGGACGCCGCCCATCCGACGATCGCAATTCCCCCGAAAACGAAA
>CAZYSF010000623.1:0-6665 GCA_964649635.1 uncultured Anaerolineales bacterium
TGGATTTGCGCCGGGCGGCGTTCGAACTTTACCGGCGGATGGCGATGCCGTCTCCGGCCGCCGACGCCTGGCGCCGCACCGATCTGCTGCAGTTCCCGTTCTCCGAATTAAATTTGGAGGCGCTGGCGGTTTCCGGAAAGACAAAACGCGTCCCGGCCGCATGGCTTAAGCCCGCCGCCGGTGCGCGGACCGGCGGGCAATTGGCGCTGGATGACCGGGATGTGCACACCGCGACTTTAGACGATGACTTTATCCGCGCGGGCGTGATCTTTATGCCATTCTCACAGGCGGTCCGGGATCATCCGGATCTTGTGCGCCGCCTGATGGGAAGCATTATTCCGGCCACGGCCGACATATTTGCCGCGCTCAATTCGATCCTGTGGGACGCCGGCTTCCTCCTACACGTTCCAAAAGGTGTCAAAGTCGATAAACCGCTCCATTCGCTGCTTTGGTCCTCCGGGGAAGGTCTGCGTGCGTGGCGGTTATTGATCAATGTCGAGGAAGACGCGGAAGTCAGTCTGCTGCACGAAGTGGCCTCGCCCGAAAGGTCGGAAGCCGCCGCGCGGCTGGATATCGTGGAAATGATCGTCCATCCCGGCGCGACCCTCCGCTTTTTCATGACCCAGGCGTGGGGCGGCAACGTCGTCCGTGTGGCGCATGAGAAGGCGGTCGTGAATCGGGGCGGCCGGCTGTTCTGGGGCAACGCCCACTGTGGCGCCCGTTCCACCAAGGTGTTTTCCACGCTGGAATTAATCGGGGAGGGCGCATCCGCGCAATGGTCCGGGCTCCAAGTGCTGGACGGCGATCAGCGGGCGGACATCACCACGGCGCAGAATCATATGGCGCCGAAAACCGTGTCCGATCTTCTGAATAAAAGCGTCCTGATGGGGGCTTCGCAATCCAACGCCAGCGGGATGGTCCGGGTTGAGCCGGAGGCCGCCGGAACCGACGGCTACCAGGGAAACCGGATCCTGATCCTGTCGGACCGCGCCAAAGCGGAGGCGCTGCCGGGATTGGAGATCCTCTCGGACGACGTGCGCTGTTCGCACGGCGTTTCGATCGGCGGCTTGGATCCGGAAGAGGTTTTCTACCTCCGTTCGCGGGGAATTCCGGAAGCGGAATCCAAGGCGCTGCTAGTGGAGGGATTCCTGGAGGGAATCCTCCATCGGATCCCGGACGAGGAAATCCGCCAGCGGATGCATCTTGCCATCAGCGCCAAAATGAAGACAATGGAAGCAGGGCAGGTTCAAAATACAGAATCCGTCCGGCAGCAGCCGATCCCGGACGCAGAGGGAGCGCAGTTATGACGTTTGTACCGGTTTCCATCGGGGATATCGTCGAGGTGTTTTGCGATCACAAGCGCAGCGGCCGAAGGGTGCGCGACTGGGTCGAGGGCGTCGTCGTGCATGCCGACGACCGGATGACGGCCGTCCAGTTCCGCAACGACGTGTACTTGACCGATGGATGGATGGTTCCCGACCGGATCCTGTGGTTCAACAAGGGATCGGTGAAAATCCGGCTTGCCAAGAAGAGCCGCGGAGCCCCCGTATCCACCAAGCCCAAACCCGCCGAGCCGGTGCAGAAGAAAAAAAGCGCCTCCCCGGCGAGAAAGCCCGACCGGCGCGTTAAAAAATAGGTTTCCGGAAAGAGCCAAACAACCATGAAAGCCGAAACCCCATCACGCCAATATGTGATCGATATCCAACGTATCCGGGCCGATTTTCCGATTCTCAAGCGCCAGATCAAGCCCGGCATACCGCTTGTCTACCTCGATTCCGCCGCCTCCTCCCAGAAACCGGATGCCGTGATCGACGCGATGTCGGACTATTACCGCAATCACCACGCCAATATCCACCGCGCGGTCCACACGCTGGCCGAGGAAGCCACCGGCATGTACGAAGCGGCGCGGGCGAAGATCGCCGCCTGTATCGGGGCCCAACCCACGGAGATCATCTTCACCAAGAATGCGACCGAGGCCATCAACCTGGTGGCGCAATCCTGGGGAAGGTCAAATTTGAAAGCGGGCGACCGGATTCTCCTCTCGGAGATGGAGCATCACAGCAACCTGGTGCCCTGGCAGATTCTGGCCAAGGAACGGGATCTGCAATTGGACTTCATTCCTCTGACTGACCAGGGCGAATTGGACCTCGATGAGTGCGATAATTTTCTTGCCCGCAGTCCGAAACTGGTGGCGGTGACGCAGATGTCGAACGTGTTGGGAACCATCGTTCCAATCCGCGACATCGTACGCCGGGCGCATAGCGCCGGAGCCCGGGTGATGGTGGACGCCGCGCAATCCACCCCGCATATGGCGATCGACGTGCGCGACCTGGACGCGGATTTCCTGGCGTGTTCCTCTCATAAAATGTGCGGCCCGACGGGGATCGGCGCGTTGTACGGAAAGACCGAAATCCTTCACGACATGCCGCCGTTCCTCGGCGGGGGGGATATGATCCGCAAGGTCGATTGGCGGTCGTTCGAGCCGAACGACCTGCCATACACCTTCGAGGCTGGTACGCCGGCCATTGCCGAGGCGGTCGGTTGGGGGGCGGCGGTCGATTATCTGACGGCAATCGGTTTCGACGGCATCCATCGGCACGAGACGGCCATTGCAGCCTATGCGATGGAGTCCCTGCGGGAGATACCCGGCGTGACGGTTCTCGGACCGGAACCCTCTAAGCGGGGTGGGGTGGTCGCCTTCACGCTGGAAGGCATCCATCCACATGATATTGCTCAAATTCTCGATTCCTACGGAATCGCCGTCCGCGCCGGGCATCATTGCGCGATGCCGCTTCATACAAAACTGGGGCTATCGGCGACCACCCGGGCTTCTTTTTACCTTTATTCCACGTTCGAGGAAGTCGACACGCTGGCCGCGGGGCTGCAGAAAGCGCGCGCCATTTTTGCGTGAGGCATCCATGGACGATTTATACCGCCAGCAGATCATCGACCGTTACAAACATCCGCTCAAACGGGGCGTGCTGGACCCGCATGATATCACCTATGAGGACGAGAATCCGTTGTGCGGCGACAAGCTGCGGATCGATCTGCGCGTCGACCCGCAGGGTAAAATCACCGAGGCCGCTTTTTCGGGAGACGGCTGCGCCATCTCGCAGGCATCCGCGGATCTGCTGACCGAATACATCGAAGGCAAGCCGCTTGAGGAAGTCCGCGCGCTGTCCAAAGAGGATATCCTCGAGATGCTGGGGATCGAACTGAGCCCGATCCGGTTGAAATGTGCGCTTCTTTCGCTGAAGGTCCTGAAGGCGGGCGCGTACGGGATGAAGGAAGGAAAGAACGAGGAATAAGGAGGGGATGTCATTCCCGCGTGTACGCAGCGGGAATCCATGACAAACACGAACATAACATTACTCAACGAAGTAATAAACCCCTGGAAGCCCGCCGATTGCATCCACGCTTCGCTTCATGCCGGATCATAAACAAAAACAAGCCGGAATGCTCCGCGAGGGCAAGCGCGGGCATGGCATGTAAATAGTTCGTCATTCCCGCGTATACGAAGCGGGAATCCATGACACACACGAATAAATCCCTCCTGATCCTCATGGATGCCTGCTACGATCACGCAGGCATGACCCCTCGCCTTCGGCTCGGGGCGGGCTCGCTTTTTTAATGGACAAATCCCTCCCTTGTTCCCATCCTTTTAATTTTTCACATGGGCGTGGTAAAATTGAAGGCTGTTGTAAACTCATAATTTCCCTCTCCTGAAAGGAGCAATTCAGAATGTCCGCAGCAAAAAAGAAAACCTCGACCGTCAAGCGGGCGAAGAAAACCTCTTCGGCCGCCGCAAAATCCCGGAAGTGGGTATATCTTTTCAATGAAGTAGCCCAAGCCGAGAAGTACGCGAAATCCTGGGAAGGCGTGCGCGCCCTGCTGGGCGGCAAGGGCGCCGGCCTGGCGGATATGAACCGGGGCGGGCTGCCCGTTCCGCCCGGCTTCACAGTCACCACCGAAGCCTGCAACGCCTACCTCGCCGCCGGCGAGAAGTTCCCCTCCGGGTTGTGGGATCAGGAAGTGGCCGCCCTGCGCCAGGTGGAGAAGCTGACCGGCAAGAAATTCGGGGATCCGAAGAATCCGCTCCTGGTCTCCTGCCGTTCCGGCGCGAAATTTTCCATGCCCGGGATGATGGATACCGTCCTCAACATCGGGTTGAACGACGAAACCGCCAAGGGCATGACCGCCCTGACCAAGAACGAGCGCTTCGTCTACGACGCCTACCGCCGCCTGGTGCAGATGTACTCCTCGGTGGTGATGGGCGTGGCGAAGGATGACTTTGAGAAGGTGCTCGAGTCGTACCGCCACAAGCGGAACGTAAAAAGCGACCCCGAACTGCCGGTCGAGGACCTCAAGGCGATCACCGCGGAATTCAAGAAGATCGTCGTCCAGAAGACCGGCCGCGAATTCCCGAACGATCCGATGGACCAGCTCAAGCTGGCAACCGAGGCGGTCTTTAAATCCTGGAACGGGAAGCGCGCCGTCGATTACCGCAACGCGGCCAAGATCGCCCACGATCTCGGCACGGCGGTCAACATCGTCACGATGGTCTTTGGAAACATGGGCGAGGGCAGCGGCACGGGCGTGCTGACCACCCGCAACGTCTCCGACGGCTCCAAGGCGATCGAAGGCGATTTCCTGCTCAACGCCCAGGGCGAAGATGTGGTCTCGGGCACGCGCCAGACGATGCCGATCGCCGAGATGAAGACAGTCATGCCGAAGATGTACGCCGAGCTGGAGAAATACTGCAAGCGGCTCGAAAAATATTACCGCGAGACGCAGGACATCGAATTCACCGTTGAGCGCGGGAAGTTGTGGATGCTCCAGACCCGCAACGCCAAGCGCACAGCCCAGGCCGCGATCCGGATCGCCGTGGATCTGGCCGACGAGAAACTGATCACCAAGGAAGAAGCGGTGTGGCGCGTGCAGCCCGAGCACGTCGATTTCTACCTGCACCCCCAATTCGACGCCTCCGAAAAGAAATACGCGACCTCGCGCGGCGATCAGATCGCGAAAGGGTTGAACGTCTCCCCGGGCGCGGCCGTCGGCCAGATCACCTTCGACGCTGACACCGCGGAGAAGTGGTCCAAGGAAGACAAGAAAGCCGTGATCATGGTCCGGCCGGAAACGACCCCCAATGACGTGCACGGCATGCTCGCCGCCAAGGGCATCCTCACCAGCCGCGGCGGACGCACTTCGCATGCCGCGCTGGTCGCCCGCCAGTTCGGCATCCCGGCCGTCGTCGGCGTGGCCACGATGGACGTGGATGTCGAACGCCGCCAGTGCACCGTGGCCGGCAAGACCTACCACGAGGGCGATTGGATCTCGCTCGACGGCACCACCGGAGAGATATTCTCCGGAAAGATCAAGACCGCGGATCCCACTTTTGACGAACCGTATCTGCTCAAGCTGCTCTCCTGGGCGGACGGCATCCGCAAGCTCGGGATCTGGGCCAATGCCGATTACCCGCGCGATGCCCGCCGCGCCCGCACTTTCGGCGCCGAAGGGATCGGGCTGTGCCGCACCGAGCACATGTTCTTCGAAACCGAGCGGCTGCCCATCGTCCAGAAAATGATCCTTGCCAAGTCGGTGGTCGAACGGAAAACGGAACTTGACAAGATCCTCCCCTTCCAGCGGGCGGATTTCGACGGCTTGTTCCGCGCGATGGACGGGTTGCCGGTGACCATCCGCCTGATCGACCCGCCGATGCACGAATTCCTGCCTTCCCAGACCGCTCTGTTGGAGGAAGTGATCACCCTGCGGATCAAAGGCAACGACCCCGTTCTGCTCAAGGAGAAGGAAAAGCTGTTGACGGCGGTGGAGAACTTGCACGAGGCGAACCCGATGCTCGGGTTGCGCGGAGTCCGGCTGGGGATTCACATCCCCGAACTGACCCGCATGCAGGTGCGCGCGATCTTCGAGGCCGCCTGCCAGTGCGCCAAAGAGGGGATCGACGTGCACCCCAAGATCATGATCCCGCTGACGTCGCACATCAACGAGCTGAAGGTTCAGCAAACGGCGTTGGAGGACGAAGCCCGCAAAGTCATGGCCGAGCAGGGGAAGAAGATCGACTACCAGTTCGGCACCATGATCGAGATTCCGCGCGCCGCCCTCACCGCCGGCCAGATCGCCGAGATGGCGCAGTTCTTCTCGTTCGGCACCAACGACCTGACCCAGATGACCTTTGGCATCTCGCGCGACGACGCCGAGAAGGGCTTCCTGATCGAATACATCGAAAAGAAGATCCTCCCGGAGAATCCGTTTGCGTCGATCGACGAGGACGGAGTCGGCAAACTGATGGACATGGCAGTTCGTGACGGCCGCGCCACCCGTAAAACCCTCGATGTCGGGATCTGCGGCGAGCACGGCGGCGATCCGAAATCCATCAATTTCTGCCACAAGATCGGATTGAATTATGTTTCCTGCTCGCCTTTCCGGGTGCCGATCGCCCGGCTGGCCGCGGCTCACGCGGTGGTAAACGAAAAAATGGGCGAGAAGGAAAAATAGGATCACGGTTTAATAAAAAAAGGCTGCCAATCCGGCAGCCTTTTTTTATTTTCAAAGACCGAGGGGCTATCTACAAAGCTCATGGAATATTCTTGTGACCGTCATGCCCGCGTGTACTTGGCGCGCATCCATTTCTGCAATCTCTG
>CAZYSF010000624.1:0-31098 GCA_964649635.1 uncultured Anaerolineales bacterium
TTGCTCCTCGAGTTTAGCACGGGTTTCCTTGAGCGCGGCCAGGCGGGCGCGTTCCTTCTCGACCACCGCGGCGGGCGCCTTCGAACCGAAATCGCTGGCCAGCAGCCCCTCCACACGCGCGATCTGAGTCTGCATATCCCCCGCCTCTTTTTCCAGGCGTTTACGCTCCGCGTCCAAGTCGAAAAGATCCTGCCCGGGGATGTACAGGCCGATCGGCCCGGCGACAAATGAAAGCAGGCCGATCGTACTGCCTGGGGGAGTATCCACAAATTCAAGTTTCTTGGGATCCACCCGCGCCAGCAGGCATAATCCGGGCGCAAGGTCCGACAGCATTTTCCGGTATTGCCCGGCATGGATAATCGCGGAGGTTTTCCTGGCCAGCGGAACTTTTTTATCTCCCCGGAAGATGCGGATTTCCTCCACGACCTTCTGGAAGATGGCAAAGCCGTGCAGGGCTTCTTCGTCAGCCGGATCGACCGGCTCGGGCCAGCGGGCGATGATCAGCGCCTCGGGCCATCCGCCGGGCGGGGCGAAGTCCTCGCCCGCCGCGCGGCTGGCATCCTTGAGGTAACCCCACAGCGCTTCGGTGACGAACGGCGTAAAGGGATGCAGCATCCGCAGGCAGGCGTCGAACACGTGCGCGAGGATTTGGACCGTGGCCCGGGCGCGCGCCGGGCTTTCGCCGATCTGCAGTTTGGAAAGTTCGATGTACCAATCCGCAAATTCGTTCCAGAAGAAATCATAGACGGTCCGTCCGGCTTCGCCGTACTGGAAGGTGTTCATCAGGCGGGTGACGGTTTCGACCGTCTGCGCAAGACGCGCGAGGATCCAGCGGTCGGGGAGAGTCGGCGGCGCCTTCTCGCACGGTCCGCTGAGCTTCTCGAAAGCGCCGAGGGTGTAGCGGCCGGCGTTCCACAGCTTGTTGGCGAAGTTGCGGTTGGCCTCCACCCGCTCGATCGAGAGGTTGAGGTCGTTGCCCGGCGAACCGGAGGTGATCAGCGTGAAGCGCAATGCATCGGTCCCCATCCCGGGGATGCCCTGCGGGAATTTTTCGGCGATCTCGGCGCTCGTGCCGGCGGCGCGGATCTGTTCGGCGGTCGCGCCGTCCATCACCCAGCGCGGATCCATCACGTTGCCGATCGATTTCGACATCTTGCGCCCCTGCTCGTCGCGCACCAGCCCGTGCAGGTAGACGGTCTGGAAGGGGACTTCGCCGGTGAACTCGAGCGCGAACATGATCATCCGCGCCACCCAGAAGAAGAGGATGTCGTACCCGGTCTCCATCACCGTGGTGGGGTAGAAGTATTTCAAGTCGCGGGTCTGCTCGGGCCAGCCGAGCGTGGAGAACGGCCAGAGTCCGGACGAAAACCAGGTATCCAGCACGTCGTCGTCCTGCTGGAGCCCGCGCTTGCCGCAGGTGGCGCACGCGGCGGGATCCTCGCGCGCGATGGTCATGTGGCCGTCGGCGCAGTACCAGGCCGGGATGCGGTGCCCCCACCACAATTGGCGCGAGATGCACCAATCCTGGATGTTTTCGAGCCAGTTGAAGTAAACCTTTTCGAAATGCTCGGGGATGATCTTGATCCGCCCGTCGCGGACCGCGGCCAGAGCGGCTTCGGCCAGCGGTTTGATCCGGATGAACCACTGGGTGGAGATCATCGGTTCGACGATCTCCCCTCCCCGCTGGGAGCGCGGGACGCGCATCCGGTAGGGTTCTTCTTTGATCACCAGCCCGGCCGCGCGCATGTCGGCCCACATCTTCTTGCGGCAGTCGAAGCGGTCCATTCCGGCGTACGGGCCGCCGTTCTCGTTGACCTGCGCGGTCTTGTCGAAGATCGAGATGACCGCCAGATGGTGGCGCGCGCCCACTTCGTAATCGATCGGATCATGCCCGGGCGTGATCTTCAGCGCGCCGGTGCCGAACTCGCGGTCGACCGCCTCGTCGGCAATGACCGGGATCTCGCGGCCGAGGATCGGAACAAGCGCGGTGCGGCCGACGAATTGGACGAAGCGCGGGTCCTCGGGGTGGACGGCGACGGCGGTATCGCCCAGGATCGTCTCCGGGCGGGTGGTGGCAACGGGGATGAATTCGTCCGATCCCTTGATCGGGTACTTGAAATAATACAGCGCACCCGGCTCGTCGGAATATTCCACCTCGAGGTCGCTGACGGCGGTGCGCAAGCCGGGCGACCAGTTGACCAGCCGCGGGCCGCGGTAGAGCAGGCCTTTTTCGTGCAGGCGGACAAACGCCTCGCGCACCGCGCGCGCCAGGCCGTCATCCAGCGTGAATCGTTCGCGGGTCCAGTCGCAGGAGGCGCCCAGGCGGCGGAGCTGGTCATAGATGATCCCGCCGTACTTGCGCTTCCATTCCCAGGTCCGCTCGACGAATTTTTCGCGGCCGAGCTCCTCGCGGGTGACCTCGTCCTCACGCAGGAGCATCTTCTCCACCTGCAGCTGGGTGGCGATCCCGGCATGGTCCGATCCGGGCACCCACAGCGCCGGCTCGCCGAGCATGCGGTGGTAGCGGATCATCACGTCCTCGATCGAAACGAACATCGCGTGCCCGAGGTGCAGTTCGCCGGTCACGTTCGGGGGCGGGATGGAGATGACGAAAGGCTTGCGGGTGTGGTCGATCACCGGCTGGAAGTAACCGCTTTTCTCCCACCACTCGTACAGCTTGCGTTCGACGGCTTGGAAGTCGTAGGCTTTGGGAAGATCGATTTTGGGCATTTGAGAAATCCTTTGCTGACCCTTCCTCAGTGGCTGGAGCTCCGGAGTTTTTCCGGAGCGAAGGCCGGGTGAGGGGGAAGGGTCGGAATTAAAAAACCCTCCGCCAACTGAGGGCGAAGGGCCAAGTGCCTCCGTGGTGCCACCTCGATTCGTCCCCGCGCATACGGGGGCGCGCTTACCGCGCTAACGGTGCGAACCGCGCCGGTCTACCATCCCCGATCGGGGAGTTCTTCGGCGGAACGCCGCGCGACGTTCGGCGGATTTGGGAAGCGGGGGCTTTCAACCTGTGGCCGCACCTTCTCTGGCATCCCGGGTCCGCCTACTCTTCGCGGCAACTGCTGTATGCCGGGATTATAAGGGGGAAAACAGGGGGAGTCAATTGGAGGGAAGAAGGAAGAAAACATTCGATCGCGGCAACCATGGAGCAATCTCCTGGCGGATGTGATTTCGTGAAAGGCGATTTTCACCGGATGAGAATGGTTGCCCGGCTGTGTTTGTGTTTTTCTCCTGGTTGACCTTCGAGTAAAATGATGGCGTGTTGTTGGGCCGCCGGCCACGCCGGCGAAACGCTCATCGTTTACCGCTTCCGGACCGGTGGAGTCGCGCGGGCTCTCCGGTCACAGTAAGGAGGCATATGCCATGACCAAGGCTTCGTTTACCCTCCCGAACGGGACGGTTGTAACCATCGATGGAACACCTGCGGAAGTGCGGAGGCTGCTGGAGTTTTATGGGGGCAAGCCGGAACAGGGGAAGCGGGCAGGGCGAACACGCACCGCCAAAGGCGGCCATAAGAAGCCCTCGGCCGAGAAGAAAATCTCCCCATCCAGGATTGCGCATATCGTAAATCAGATCAGGTCCTGCCCGGAAGCCGAAGCCATTGAAGCGAACATCCTGGAAAAGACCCATGAAGCCAACCGGGTTCTGCTGCCCCTGTATGTCATCCATGAATACATGGGGAATGCTTTTGGCATAACCACCATCGAAATAAGCAGAGTGACCGCTGAGTTGGGCGCGCGGGTGCGGGTTTCGCGCCAGGCCGCCCTGCGCGCTTTGGTGCGCTCTCCGGCTTCACGGTACGTGCTGGAGGACAAAGCCAGGCGGAGGGGGATCGCCACACGCTACACGCTGGACGAGCGGGGCGTACAATACATGAAGTCCGTAATTTCCGGGATGCCGGAAGCCGGTTCGAAGGAGGCCCTCCCTCCGCCCGATTGATGTTTGGCCCGCGGTTGACCCACCCCTTAAAGGGGAGGGATGGATCGGATCCGGGCAGGCCGGTGGCGCGCGGAATGCCAAACGGACGGTATCCGGAAAACGGCCGTCACCGGCAAATCGTTCGAAGATGTATACGTCGCAAGGCACTACCCCTGACTGCATTCCCTCGTGGAGGAAGAACGCGTGGAAAAAACGCATAAACGGATCGCCATGGAACACGATAAAAAGATCGCCCTGGTGGCCCACGACAACAAGAAACGCGACCTGGTCGAATGGGCCAAGTTTAACCGCGAGCTGCTGGCCCACCACAAAATCTACGCGACCGGCACCACCGGCTCCGTCCTCGAGCGGGAGTTAAAATTCCCGATCATCAAGCTGCAAAGCGGACCGCTCGGCGGGGATCAGCAGATCGGGGCGAAGATCGTCGATGGGGACATCGATTTCATGATCTTCTTCTGGGATCCGCTCGAACCCGCGCCCCACGACCCCGACGTCAAAGCGCTGTTGCGGATGGCGGTGGTTTGGAACATCCCGATCGCGTGCAACCGGGCTTCGGCCGATTTCATGATCTCCTCCCCGCTGATGGACGACGAGTACGACCGCCTGGTGCCGGAATACGACGATTACCGGAGACGGTTCATCCCCAAGGATACGCCCGACCCGTTCGATGTTTGATCTCCTCCTCGCGACAACGATCCTGTGCGAACTCGCGGCGGCAGCGGCTGTGGTGCTGAGCATCCGCTTCCCCGCCCGGCGGATCTGGCCGCCGGATCGACAGGACTCGTGGAAGGTGTATCTCATGGGTTCTTTATTCCTATATCCGGCTTTGGGGATCGGCGTTCTCGGACTGCAGGACTCGGGGGGTTGGGGAATCCCGGATTGGGCCCGGATCGGATTGGGCCTGCCGCCGCTGATCGGAGGATTGGCTTTCTTCCTGTGGGCGGAGGCAGTCCTCGGATTTGGGCAAATGATGGGGCGGGGAGGGGCGCTTGCAGCGGGAGGGCCGTTCCGAATCTCGCGCAATCCGCAATATGTCGGATGCCTGGCGATGCTCGCCGGATGGATCCTCCTTTCCAGCTCACCCGCCGCGGCGATCGCCTCTTTTTTTGCGATCATCCCATTAATCCTGGCACCCTTCGCGGAAGAGCCGTGGCTGCGGGCACGATACGGCCCGGCTTATGACGGGTACTCACGGAATGTGAGGCGCTTCCTTTAAGAGGCTGCTGAAAAACGATCAGAGTGTCATTGCGAGCCTGCCCCCGCGGAGCAAAACTGCTCGCCTTTGCTCCACGAGCAGTTTTGATTGCGAAGCGAGGGGAGCGAAGCGACCCCGGCCTACCCAACCGGGGCAGGCGAAGCAATCTGCTGATAATCCCTGGAATAGGGAGATTGCTTCGCCCTCGGAACCTGCCCTGAGTGCCTCGCCCCCCGAGCGATGAGCATCGGTGGTTTTCCGATGCGAAGAATTCGCGAGCGGGGGGTGCGAAGGGGTCGCTCGCAATGACGTCAGACTCATTTTTCAACAACGCGCCCAAGCGAAGAACCCTCTTGACACATAGAAAAATGTCTATATAATAACGCATAGAAACACGTCTATATGACAACCGGCGGGCCGGATCCGGATCATTCCGAAGGCCCTTTTTTTAAGCTGTAATATAGACATACATCTATGTGAAAGAGGAGCCTGTTATGTTTTTTATAGACCTGATCCTGAATTCGTTAAGCAAGGTTTGGGGGTCGTTCACGCACAATTGGCCTTTCCTGGCGGTAAGTGTGGCGGTGGGTGTGATCCTAAAGCTGGTTCTGGACCAAAAGAAAGCCGCCGCTTTCCTCAGGCGTCACCGCCGGGCGGGCGTGCTGGCGTCGACGGCCGTCGCCGTGACCACGCCGCTGTGTTCGTGCGGCACGACCGCAGTTATCCTCGGGATGATGGCGGGCAGCATGCCGTGGGCGCCGATCGTCGCCTTCATGGTGGCATCGCCGCTTACCTCGCCCGAGGGATTGATCTACAGCGCCGGCTTGTTCGGTTGGCCCTTCGCCTGGGCGTTCTACCTCGCATCGATTGCGCTTGGGCTGCTGGGCGGATTTGCCGCTTACGTCTTCGAATCGCGGGGGTGGTTGAAGAATCAGGCGCGCTTCCTAAGTTTACCCGCCGCCGCGGTCTCCCCGCCGGCTCCCGTTCCGGCTTCGCCGGAGCGCCGAATGTCCTTCCGGGATCTGGCCGGCGAGACTCTCCGGATGGGGTCACAACTGCTGTTTTTCTTCTTCACCTTCGCCTTCGCAGGTTTTATGCTCAACGGCCTGATCCCACAGGAGTGGGTCACCGCGGTTTTCGGCGGAGGGCGGATATACGGGGTGCCGCTGGCGGCGACGTTCGGCCTGCCGTTCTACATCAATGCCGAAGCGTCCCTGCCGATGGTGCGCGCGATGCTGGATACGGGGATGAGTCAGGGCGCGGCGCTGGCCTTCCTCATCACCGGCGCGGGAACCTCGCTCGGCGCGCTGGCCGGCATGTTGACGATCGCCCGTTGGCGCGTCGTCGGCCTGGTGATCGGCACGCTGTGGGTCGGCGCCGTTATAACGGGATTTGCCTTCAACCTGCTGTCGGGGGTGGGATTATAAATACACCGCAAAGTCCGGTAATGGTTTCATGGTCGACCTTGCGAACCTGCCGGCACATGAGAGAAACCGGATTTGAAACAATCGAAAAAGGAGAAAAATGGCAAGCCAATCTCAACGTCCGCTGGTGAGGTTCTTCCGCAGCCTGCTCGGTTTCCCCGAAGGGAAGCCCGGATCCTGTGCGTGCTCCGGTGAATCCGCCGCCGCGGAGCCGGCTCCCCGGGAAAAGGAGAAGGCGAAAGACAACAGGTGCTGTGAAAAAGATGATGCACCGGAGATAACTGCGCAACCGGTCGCCGGCTGCTGCGGGTAACAGGATCCCGATCCACGGGATCTGCCGGGCATTTCGGAGGGCCGAACGGTGTCGAGTCTCGTAAAAAATTTCGTATAATACATGCATGCCCGAATCCGCGGAGGTCATCCGCGGATTCGCTGTTCCGCCAAACCTGTCGTTTGCTGCGGGACTTTCCCCGACGGAATGATTCGCAACATTGGGAGATGCCGCATGAAAAAAGAAGCAAGGGTTCTCGTCCTTGCAGCCGTTGCAGTGATCGGCTTGGCGTGTTCATTTATCTCGGGTACATCCGGCCCGATAGAAACCGCCATCCCAGCGGCAACCTTCACCCGGACCCATACCGAGACCATTCTTCCGGCGGAAACGGCAACCTCCTCGCCGGAAACCTCCCCAACCCCAATCCCGCTGTATTGGAGGGAATTGCAATCGGCGGGCGATTTGCCGCGCGATCCGGTCAGCGTGTTCGTTGCGAATCCCGAAGATCCGGAAGTGCTGTATGCCGGAACGCAGCATGCCGGAGTGTATAAATCCTATGATGCGGGGAAAACCTGGCGGCCGGTCCGGCAGGGGATCGGGAATGCCACCATCTCCCGGCTGCTGATCGATCCTTCCGATCCACAAACTCTATATGCCAGCACCGGCTCACCACAGACCGGTTCCGGATACACGTACAAAACGACGGACGGCGGTGGAAACTGGCAGAAACTCGCGACGTTCGGTCCGGGCGGATCGCTGATCATGGACGGGGCGGACCCCCGGCGTCTGTATTTCCAGATCGAGGACCGGATTGACGTCTCCGAGGACGGCGGCCGGACGTGGACGAAGATGCCCGCCCTGCCGGCTCTTATCTGGGATATCTACGCCCATCCCTCCGCCGCAAACGTCCTCTTTGCAACACCCGGCCCTAATAACGAAGGGTTCTTCAGGTCCGAAGACGGCGGGCGGACGTGGAAGAAGATTGAATTAAAAGAATTCCACTTACTTCCTATTCTGGTCGGAACCGACCCGGCCGGCCGGGAAGTGATGTTCACGGAGGCACTGTGGGATGGCCAGTTGTTCGTTTCTTCGGATGACGGCGAAACGTGGAAGGAGATCATGACCGATTGCGGCACCGTTGCCATCGATCACAAATCGCCGACAACGATTTACTGCGCGGCCGAATATTCGCTGAAATATTCTTCCGATGCCGGTGCAAGCTGGAAATCCAAACCGCATCCGGGGGGAAAGCTGAATTTCCTGGGTTTATCCGGCGGCGGATCCGGACTGTTTATCAGCGGGTTCAAAGGACTCTTTTTCTCCCCCGACGCCGGCACCATGTGGAAGGAAATGAAGAACGGATTGGGGGGCATTTGGATATCCCTGCAAAGCGATTCGAGTTCCCGCAATCTGTATGCAGAGGACGCGTTCTGTAACGTGTTCCACCAATCCAGCGGAGAGGACGGATGGGATCTGATTCACACGAATGCGTGCGTGTTATCCATCGGGTATGGCGGCGAACTGTATCTCGGGTATGGCGGAGGGAGTGTGGACCATTCCTCCAACGAAGGCAGGTCCTGGTCCTCTCTGACGCCGCCCTGGAGCAAGCCGATTCGCACACAAGTGATAGCCAGCCCGCGGGATAAAAACCGGCTTTGGGCGATTTCTACCTGGCCGGATTTCTTCTTTTCCCGTTCGCAGGACGGCGGCCGAACCTGGATCCCGGTCCCCGAGTCGGAGGCGCCGCAATCCGGGATGTTCCTGTTTCCCCCGGCTCCCTCCCGGAGGATTTATGAACTCGGGCGCGGTCCGGGGATGGTATCCGAGGACGATGGAGAAACCTGGAGGCAGTGCGGGGCGGATTTCCCCGGCGCCACGACCGCCGTTCTTGATCCGGACAATCCGGATGTGATCTACGCCGCCTCGCGTTCGGAAGGTTTGTTTATCAGCCAAAACGGATGCAACACCTGGATCAAACAGGAATTCCTCTCGGAACGCCTGTTCATTGAATCGCTCGCCGTCGATCCGGAGCATGCCGGCAGGCTGTACGCCGGGACGGGATCGGGGGCGTATGTCTCGGTCGATTCCGGCGAAACCTGGACCGCGATCAACGACGGGCTCCCGCCGGACCCGATCGTGTATTCGATCGTCGTCGATTTCGATGGGCGCATCCTCGCCGCGACACCCGAGGGATTCTATCTGCTGAACGAACGGTAGTTGTGGATCGAGGCAATGATGCCCGGCGAGTTAGCGCGGTTGCGTGACGATTTGGAAAGCGATGGGATAGCCGCGGATGGCTTGAAAACTCCTAATAATTCAGCTTGGAGGACCGCATGCAAATCATCCGTGCCCTCATACCGTTCACCCTGATCCTCATCGCAGGGTGCACAGCGGGTTCGCCTTCGCCCGAACCGACGGCATCCGCCGTCAAAACCGCCGCGAAGGCCGCGCCCCGTGTCATCCCTCCCACCATGACTCCCTCCACCGCCCCGAATGTGCTGCGGCTCATCGACGATTTCGAGGCGGCGGAAACGGCCTGGACCGTCTGCATCGATCCGGAATGCGCCGACAGCAGCGCGGCCGGCGTTGCGCTCACACCCGATCACGCCACCCACGGCATCCGCGCCCTGGCCCTCCACTTCGAAAAGAACGATCTCCCCAAGGCGGTTTTCTACATCGAACAGCCGATGGATCTGAGCGGCGGCCGCGCCGTCCGCTTCGACATCTACCATGAGGGGACGATCGACGGGGTGGGGTTCGCCCTGACCACCGGCGCGGGTGCCGTCTGGCATGAATCCGATGCCGTGCCGGTCGAGCAGGGGAAAATCGTCACGCTCAGTTTCGATCTCACCGCCGGCAATTACAAAACCGCCGCCACCGACTGGGAGTTCCGCGCGCCTATTGCCGGCCTCAATGCCGTCGTCCGGATCTCGATCATCATCTACCCGCGCAAAGCCGGATCGGCTGTCATTGATTACCTCTACCTCTCGGATGAGGCATCCGCGGATCGATAACCCGGAATGCCGTGGGCTGCGTGATGTGGAAGAAATTAAACAGAATTGACAGGATTTTTCTTTTGTTTGTTTTTACAATCCTAATAATCCTGTAAACCCTGCCCATTCTTTTTTCTGTAATCAAGACGGGTCCGGTCCGTATTCCGCAAATCCGATGCACCCAGGCGAAAAACCGGAATAACCGAAGCGCCTATGGATTCGCTGTGAAAAATCCCCGGAAGGGATTTTTTCATTTATGATCGGCGCTTGCCTTCGGAGGGCAGCTGGATTTGTCAGAATTCATTTTATGGAAGGAGAGGAAGAATGATCACACCGCAGAATCCCAACATGATATCCTGGTCGGTATCCCGGTCGTACGAACACAAACGCGAAGCCGGATCGATGCTGTTGGAAGGAATGGATGCCGCGTCACATCCATCGGGCATCCCGCTCGTTCGACTGTTCCTTGGATTGCTCAGCCTGTTGGCGGCGAGGTAGCGAACCGCGATGCGCTTACTCTACAGATCCGTTGCATCCGTGCGTTTACTGTGAAAAATCCCCTTGCGGGGATTTTTCTTTTTATGATGGGTAGGCATAGCGGAATACGCACTTTGGATACCAATACTTTATTTCGGGAGGAGACCAGCATGGCAGCCAGGCAAAAACCATCGAACGGCGCGTGTCCCTGTTCGCAAGGCATTGACCGGCGGGATTTCCTGAAAGTGACGGCGGTTGCGGGATTACTGGCCGGGTGCAATCCGTTGTTGGAGACGCCCGCACCGACCAAAGCGCCGACCGCCACCCCCAAGCCGACCCTTGCGCCCGGGGAGACCGCGATACCGGATCTTGCCGGAAAAATGGCGCTGTATGTACTGCCCAGGCGGACGTATGCCGAGGGTTGCCATGAAGCGTCGGTATCGGTTTTGAAGGCCTGCGGGATCAACATCGCCCTGGCCGGTTCGGAAAAGAAAGCGGTACCCGGATTTGCCGGAGGCTCGACTGCGCTGACCCCGGACGTGCTGCTGAGTGAAATCCAATTGGCGAACTACGATGCGGTGATATTCGAGTGCGGTGTACCGCTGGATTCCTACAACAAGGATTACCAGGCACTCGCGAAGGAAACGGTTGCGCAAAACAAGGTGCTTGCGGCTGTATGCAATATGCCGGCGGTCCTGGCGGCGGCCGGCGTGCTGAAGGGGAAGAAAGCGACGAGCAACATCAACGATCAATACGTTCTGGAACAATTCGACGCGATCATCGCCGAAGCAAGCGCGGTGCGCGACGGCAAAATCGTTACCGCCGGTTTTGAAGGATCCGGACAGTTCGGATGGCTGATCGCTGAAGCCCTGGCAGAGTAGGAGTCGGCCGGATTACCCCGTCATTTTAGAAGGATGGACCAAACCACTAAAAAACTGTCATTCTGAGCGTTTACCAATTACCAATATGGAGCCTTCGTAAAATTGATTGAGAAAAATTTTTTATAACGACGGTCATCCGGCGGGAGAACTCCAGTTTGAAAATCGGACTGGAGTTCACCATTTAATCCCTAACACTAAAACCAATAAATCGAAACCTCTGAAATAAATGGTTTCATGCGGAGTGCTTACCCTCGGGCCTGCCCCCCCCAGCGATGAGTGCCGGCGCTCTTCCGGTACGAGGGAATTCAAGAGCGAGGGGAGCATCCCCGCTCGATCCTGTTTTATAAGCAGTGATTTTCAATGGACGTCTACTGGTAAATTTTTTTTTCGGTATTTCTCGGGGATTTGGTGTATGTTTTCGGCCTAAGCTGTCACCTGGCGCCTTGTTTTTGCCCTCGATGAACCCAATCACTCGTGAATTCGGTATAAATTCATGGAAAAAAACTCCGAATCCCTTGGGATAATTGGCAAAATTAATAAGCTACAAGCCGGGATTGGATCTTTTTCCGCATTTCCTTATTGGAAAAATAATTAAAAAGTTGAAGAAGTACTTGACTCCGTCTTTGGATGATGCTATTATTTTTCCATGTAAACGCTTCCATGGCTTCGCAAAAATCTTTCTTCCATCTAATGCAGGAAATCGCATAAAATCAGCAATAATCTCGTAAAAACTGATAAATTCCTTTTTTCACGAGAGTTTTTCAATTTCTACGATTCTGGTTTTTTGGGTAAAAACAGTCCAATAACGTGTAAACGTTTCCAAAAATGATCAAAAACAGGCCGTCCAAAGTTACGATTGTCGATGTCGCCGAAAAAGCGGGTGTTTCCTTCGGGACGGTTTCGCGTGTAATCAACAACGATATTCATGTCCGCCCGGAAACGCGCGAACGGGTGCAGGGGGTCATGCAGAAGCTCGGATACACGGCCAACCGGCAGGCGCGCAGCCTGGCCGGCGGGCGCTCGAATATCATCGGCGTGCTCGTCCCCGACTTGGGGACCGGCTACATTGGCGAGATCATCCGCGGCATCGATGCCGAACTCAGTCTGACCGACCTCGACCTGATTTTATATACAACCCACCGCACCGCCAGCAAAGAAGCCAATTACGTCGCCAACCTCGCCAAGGGGATGGTCGACGGTTTGCTGCTGGTCCTGCCGCGTGCGCCGGCGGATTACACCGGCACCCTGGCCAACCGCGGCGTTCCCTTCGTCCTGATCGACCACCAGGGGATCGGCCGGGATTGCCCCGCGGTGGGGGCCACCAACTGGCAGGGGGCGTATCACGCCACGGAGTACCTGGTCAAGCTAGGGCACACCCGGATCGGTTTCATCAGCGGCTCGATGGATCTGGGCTGCGCCGACGAACGGCTGGAAGGGTACCGCTCGGCGCTGCGCACCTACCACCTCCCCAACGAACCCGAACTCATTTACGAAGGCACGTTCTTTCAACCGGACGGGTATGCCGGCGCCACGGCGCTCCTTAACCTCGTCAATCCGCCAACGGCCATCTTCGCCTCCAATGACGTGATGGCGATGGGGGCGATGGATGCCGTCCGCAACCGCGGGTTCCGCGTGCCGGACGACATCTCGATTGTCGGCTTCGACGACATCCCGCAGGCGTCGGTGGTCCGTCCCGGGCTGACGACCGTCAGCCAGCCGCTGGAAAAAATGGGCCGGGTCGCCACACAGATGCTCCTGGATTTGTTCCGCGACAAGGAAAAATCCGACAACCGCATCGAACTGCCGACGGAACTGGTCATCCGGGAATCCTGCCAGCCGCCGCGTGCGGCGCAACCATAGGTTTTTCAATTTTCGATGTCCGCCCCTTACGGACGGACGAAAGGAGGTGAACGCGGAAAACTACCAAGATCTGATCGCAGAAACCTTTTACGTCATCCGTCACTATCAAAAGAAGGAGAAAATTCAATGCCCCGCAAAATGTTTATGTTGATCGGCCTCGTGCTGATCATCGCACTCGCGCTCTCAGCCTGCGCCCCGGCTGCCACCGCAACCAAGGCGGTCCAACCGACCACCAAACCGGCGGACACCCAGGCCGAAGTCCCGACGGTTCAGGTTGCCGAACCGGTCACCATCACCTGGTGGCACATCTCCACTGCCGATGAACACAAGAATCTCTGGCAGGCGATGGCCGATGAATACGTCGCTCTCCACCCGAACGTCACGATCGAGATCCAGGTTCTGGAGAACGAAGCCTTCAAGACCAAGCTGACCACCGTTATGCAATCCGGTGAACCGCCCGACATCTTCCAGAGCTGGGGCGGTGGCGTGATGAACGAATACGCCAATGCCGGCCTGCTGCGCGACATCGATGCCGAACTCGATGCCGATGGCGGCGCCTGGCGCAACTCCATGGGTGAGGGCGCCCTCGGTGTGTACTCGTACAAGGGCGTGAACTACGGCGTGCCGTGGGATATGGGCATGATCGGCTGGTGGTACAACAAGGCCCTCTTCGAACAGGCCGGAATCACCGGCACCCCCACCACCTGGACCGAGTTCAACGACGCCGTCGATAAGCTCAATGCGGCAAACATCACCCCGATCGCCGTCGGCATGGGCGATAAATGGCCCGGCATGCACATGTGGGCGTACCTGGTCACCCGCCTCGGCGGCAAGGCCAACTTCGAAGGCGCGCTCCTGCGCACCGGTTCCTTCACCGATGCCCCGTTCGTCAAGGCCGGTGAGATGCTCCAGGGTCTCGTTGCCAAGGATCCGTTCCAGGACGGGTTCCTGGGCGCGACCTACGGCGATGAAGCCACCGCGGTCGGCAACGGAAAAGCCGCGATGGAACTGATGGGCCAGTGGGCCCCGGCCGTTCAGAAGGACAACAGCCTCGACAAGATGGGCCTCGGCGACAACCTCGGCTGGTTCCCCTTCCCGATGGTCGAGGGCGGCGCCGGTGATCCGAACGACGCGGTCGGCGGCGGCAACGGCTTCGCGATCGGCAAGAACGCCTCCGACGCGGCCGTGGACTTCGCCAAGTTCCTGACCAGCTTGGAAAACCAGATTCGTTTGGCGCAGATCAACGTCGCCATCCCGGTGGTCAAGGGCAGCGAGGTAGGCATGACCGATCCGCTGATGATCGCCCTGCAGCAGGAACTGGCCAAGGCGAAGTACTTCCAGCTGTACTACGACCAGGCTCTGCCTCCGGCGATGGGTTCCGTCATCAACGACAGCGTCCAGGCTCTGTTCGCCGGGACAATGACCCCCGAAGAGGCTGCGCAAGCCATCGAGGACTCCGCGAAACTAGAGTTGGACTAGCACCATAGGTCCGGTTTGAAACGGAAGCGGGGGTTGGGTTGGGCTTTCCCAACCCCCGCTTCTTCGTCTGTTGAAGAAGGAGAATCCCCATGGAAACCGCCGCCGACAGCGGAGTCGCCGTGAAACCGCGCAAGGCACCGCTTCTAACCCAAAAAGTGCAGAAGAACCTGACCATTTTTCTATTCCTGGTCCCGGCGTTCGCGCTTTTTTTGCTGTTCATCGTCTACCCCATCTTCAAATCCGTGTACTACAGCTTCTTCTCGTGGAAGGGTTTTGGCGACCCCACCGATTTTATCGGGTTGGAGAATTTCCAGCAGATTCTGAAAGACAAGATTTTCCAAAAGGCGGTCCTCAACGGATTGCTTATCATCGCGCTTTCCCTCGGCATTCAACTGCCGCTTTCCCTTTCCCTGGCGATCATGGTCGGCCGCGACCTTCCCGGCCGGGCGATTTTTCGGATGATTTTCTTCCTGCCATACGTCATTTCCGAAGTCATCACCGCCATCGCGTGGATGGGCTTGTACAACCCCGATCCGACGCGCGGTTTGTTCAACGCGATCCTTACGCTAATTCCCGGAGTCGAACCCGTGGCCTGGCTGGGCGACATGAAGGTGGTCATGCCCGCCTTGTTTGTCGTATTAACCTGGAAATTTTTCGGATTGCACATGCTGCTCTTTCTGGCGGGGTTGCAGGGCATTCCCATGGAGGTGGAGGAGGCGGCCCGCATCGACGGAGCGAACGGCCTGCAGCTGATCCGCTTCATTACCCTCCCGATGCTCGGCAGCACGATCCGCACCTCGGTCTACCTCTCGGTCCTGGGATCGCTGCAGCAGTTCGTCCTGGTGTGGATCATGACCAAGGGCGGTCCGGTGAACGCCAGCGAGGTCATGGCGACCTACATGTACCGCTTCGGCTTCGTCCGCTTCTGGTACGGCTACGGCTCGGCGGTGGCGATCGTCATGCTGCTGGTCTCACTGGTGTTTTCGATCGGGTACCTGCGGATCATTCGCCAGCCGGATTTCCAAGGCGCCGAGTAGAAAGGCATCCGACATGACCTCCTTAATGATCCAACCCAGACGCAACTGGAAAAAAAACATCCCGCGACTCATCCAATACGCGGTCCTGACATTGATCGTCATCGTCGTCTTCGTCCCGATCGTAATGCTTGTCTTCAGCGCGCTCAAGACCCGCGGCGAGGCGATGACCAATCCGTATACGCTTCCCATCCCGCCGCGCTGGGACAACTACATCAACATCCTTAGCGCTCCGAACTTCTGGATGATGCTGCGCAACAGCCTGCTCGTCATGGCAGCCACGACGACGGGGGTGGTGCTGGTGTGCAGCTTGGCGGCGTTCGTGTTCGCGCGCATGCGATTCCGCAGCAAGGATCTGCTCTTCAACATCCTGACCCTCGGCTTGATGTTCCCGATCAACATCGGAATCCTGCCGGTCTACCTCCTGATCCGGGATCTTCATTTGCCCGATACGTTCCTCGGGGTGATCCTGGTCCAGACCGCATTCGCGCTGTCTGGCAACATCATGATCCTGCGCGGATTCTTCCTGTCCATTCCGATGGAACTCGAGGACGCTTCCTACATCGACGGCTGCACGCCCTTCGATTTCTTCTGGCGGATCCTGCTGCCGATCGCCAAGCCGGCCCTGGCGGCCGTCGCCGCGCTGACGATGATCGTCAGCTGGAACGACTTGCTGGTGCCGCTGGTCCTGATAAACAAGGAAACCCTCTGGACCCTGCCGCTGGGAACGATGCAGTTCCAGGGTCAGTACGGGATGGATGTTTCCCTCGTCAACGCCTTCGTCTCCCTCTCCGCGCTGCCGACGATCATTTTCTATATCTTCGCCGAACGGCAGATCGTGGCCGGCATGACCGCCGGCGCGGTGAAGGGTTAGTTTGAGAGTGCCGGAGACCATGGCCATGCATGGGCGCACCTCCTTCCTCCTGGTCATTGTCTCCCTTCTCCTTTCCGCGTGCGGAACCGGGGGCAGCCCGGTTCCGCCTGCGGAGAGAACGGAGCCGGCGACCGCGACCGTTGCAACGCTCGCGCCCAGCGCGACCGTCACCCGCACACCACTCCCGGCCGTGACCAGCGTGCAATCCTTCCAGACCGGGAGCTACCGGAATCTTTTCGAGGAGTATCTCGGGAAGAGCGAGGAGGATATCCAGGCCAAACTGGATTCCGCCTGGCGGATGCTCTTCTACGGCGACGACGAGTCCGAACGCGTCTACTACCCGGTCGGGGACGGCATGGCGTACATGCTGGACGTCGGCAACAACGACGTCCGCTCCGAGGGCATGTCCTACGGGATGATGATCGCCGTCCAGCTCGACAAGCAGGAAGAATTCAACCGTTTGTGGAAGTGGACCAAGACGCACATGTACCAGACCGACGGACCCTACCGGGGATATTTCTCCTGGCACTGCGACCGCGACGGAAAACAGCTGGCGGCCAACCCGGCCTCCGACGGCGAGGAGTGGTTCGTCACGGCGCTGTTTTTCGCGTCCAAGCGCTGGGGCGACGGCGAAGGGGAGTATAATTACCGCGCCGAAGCCGACGCGATCCTGCGCGCGATGCGCACCAAAACCGCCGAAGGCGGGATCGCCACCGATATGTTCGATCCGGTAACCAAGCAGGTGGTGTTCGTCCCGAGCGGCCGGAATTCCACCTTCACCGACCCTTCCTATCACCTGCCCGCCTTCTACGAACTCTGGGCGCTGTGGGCGGCGGAAGACAACGCCTTCTGGTCGGAGGCGGCCGCGGAGAGCCGCAAGTTTTTCCACCTGGCCGCGCATCCTGTAACGGGCCTGATGCCGGCTTATTCGAATTTCGACGGCACGCCCACGGGCGGGGAACACGAGGATTTCCGCTTCGACGCCTGGCGGACCCTGGCCAACGTCGCCGTGGATTATGCCTGGTTCGGGAAGGATCCCTGGCAGGTGGAGCAATCCGACCGCGTGCTCTCGTTCCTCGCCGCGCAGGATTCGGGTTTCTACGGGAACCAATACACGCTGGAAGGCAAGGCGCTCTCGGGCGACCATTCCACCGGGCTGGTGGCGATGGCCGGTGTGGCGGCGTTGGCGGCCCACCGAGAGATCGGGGAGCCCTTTGTGCTGGAACTCTGGAACGCGAAGATACCGCGCGGGACGTGGCGCTATTACGACGGGTTGCTCTACTTCATGGCACTGCTTCACGTCAGCGGTAATTTTCAGGGTTACGCGCCGTAATTTCCGGGGGTCTTTTTCTGCCTTTTTTGCGGTTATCGCAGCAGAAACGATGCTGCGCCGAAAGGGGGCTTGGTGGTCACGACAGGAGAGGAAAGAAACCATTCTCAGTTCCATCACGCCCGGAAAGGAGGAAGACGCCGAAAGAATTGCACGTCGAGACGAACCCATGCACCACCCAAGACGAACAATGCAACAACGCTTCAGGATCCAACCATCTTCGAAAGGAGCACATATGTACCGCAAAATATTTGTGGCACTGATGTTGGTCGCCATGATGACCGGCCTGGTTTCCTGCGCCGGCGCCGGAAAGACCAAGGTCGGAATTTCCTTTTCCGATTTCGCGACCGAGCGGTGGAAGAACGAAGCCGACCTGATGACCAAGCTCCTGAATGAAAAGGGCTACGATGTCATCGTTCAGGAAGCGGCCCATGACGTCAAACTGCAGAACGACCAGATTGACAACATGGTCTCGCAGGGCATCAAGGGCCTGATCGTCATCGCCGAAGACGGCGATGCCGCGGTGACCTCGGTGGATGCCGCCGCCAAAGCGGGCGTGAAAGTCATCGCCTACGACCGCCTGATCAAGACCCAGAGCATCGCGGCCTACATCTCCTTCGACAACGTCGAAGTCGGGCGCCAGGAAGCGCTGGGCGTCATGACCGCGCTCGGCATTCCGGGAAGCACCACGTGGACCAAGGAAAATCCGGCCAAGATCGTCTTGTCCGGCGGGTCCCCGACCGACAACAACGCCGTCCTCGTCCGCCAGGGCCAGATGGAAGTCATCCAGCCCTACCTGGATCAGGGCATCATCACGATCGTCGCCGATCAGTGGGTGGATAACTGGGATGCCGCGATCGCTCAGAAGATGATGGAAAATATCCTCACCGCGCAGCAGAACCTGATCGACGGCGTGATTGCCTCGAACGACGGCACCGCGCTGGGCGAACTGCAGGCGATGAAGGCCCAGGGTCTGGCCGGCAAGGTTCCGATCTCCGGCCAGGATGCCACCGCCGATTCCTGCAATTCGATCGTCAAGGGCGAGCAGACGGTTTCCGTATACAAGGACCATCGCCTGCTGTCCCCGATGGCCGTAGACATGATCGACCAGCTCCTCAAGGGCGAAGCGATCGCGGGCCTGCAGAAGTTCTCCCTGGCCGTGCTGACCGGCGATGACACCAAGGTCGGCGACATTCAGGCGAACTTCCTCCCGGTTGTCCAGATCGACAAGAACAACGTCTACGAAGTGGTCGTCAAGAGCTGCTTCCAGCCCTACGACGACGTGTACCGGGATATTCCGGACGCGGATCGGCCTGCCAAGGTGACCTGCCCGTAGGCGCAGCACCTCATCCGACCGTTGGTTTGCCATGACGGCCGGATGATAAGAACAAGTTAAGCAATTCGCGGGGGCGGGCTTCCTTTTGAACTCACAAGTTTTTCAAGGAAGCCCGCCCTCCGATCCGGTGCGCAGGAGAACGGTATGAGCGACGACGTCATTCTGGAATTTAAGAACGTAACCAAAAAATTTGCCGGCGTTACCGCGCTCTCGGATGTTTCCTTTTCCATCCGGCGCGGTGAAATCCACGGTATCTGCGGCGAGAACGGCGCCGGAAAATCCACCTTGATGAAGATCCTGTCGGGAGTGTACCCGTATGGGGATTATGAGGGGCAGGTGATCTACAACGGGAAAGAATTGAAGTTGGAAGAGGGATCGATTCGCAAGGCGGCCGAAGAGGGGATTGCGATCGTCTACCAGGAACTGACGCTGGTGCCTTTCGGCACGGTCGGAGAAAATATATACCTGGGCAAGGAACCGGTGGAACTCGGCATAATCAACTGGGACAAACTTTATTCCGAGACCGACGCCCTGCTGGCCAAATACCATATGGATGTCAACGCCCATACGGTGGTGAGGCACCTGGGCGTCGGCAAAATGCAGATGACGGAAATCGCCAAGGCGCTTGCGGAAAACGCAAAGATCCTGATCCTCGACGAGCCGACCAGCGCGCTGGCCGAATCCGAAATCGAACAACTCATGCAAATTCTGCAGGGGCTCAAGCGGCACGGAGTGACCTGCATTTACATCAGCCACAAATTGGATGAGTTCTTCAAGATCACCGATTCGGTGACGATCCTGCGCGACGGGAAGACGGTCCTCACCAGCCCGACCAAGAAACTCAACGTGGAATCCCTGGTCCGCCATATGGTCGGACGCGAGATGAAGGCGCGCTTCCCGGAGGGCAACCGCAAACCCGGCGCGGTGATCTTCGAGGTGGAGGATCTCCATGCGCTGGACCCCAACGACACCAACACCGAAATCATCAAAGGCGTAAGCTTCAACCTGCGCAAGGGGGAGATCCTCGGGATCGCCGGCCTGATGGGCTCCGGCCGGACGGAACTCGTCATGACCCTCTTCGGGGAGTACGGAAAAATCAATAAGGGAAATATTAAACTCGAGGGCAGGGACGTCAAGGCCGGGAGCGCGAGCCAGGCCATGCGGCAAGGCATCAGCCTGGTGCCGGAAGACCGCAAAAGGCACGGACTGGTGCTGATGCAATCGATCCTGCGCAATATTTCCATGGCCAACCTGGACCGGTTCGCATCCTTTTTACGCATCAACGATGCCGCCGAACTGAAGGAGAGCCTGGAACTCGCCAAAAGCCTGGCGATTAAAACCTCCAACCTGCATGCCCGGGCGGATTCGCTCTCCGGCGGCAACCAGCAGAAGGTCGTCATTTCCAAATGGCTGATGTCGCGGCCGAAGGTGCTGATCATGGACGACCCGACCCGCGGGATCGACGTCGGCACCAAATTTGAGATCTACAAGATCATGAACGAGCTTGCCGAACAGGGGATCGCCATCATCATGATCTCCAGCGATCTGGTGGAGGTGCTCGGCATGAGCGACCGGGTCATGGTCATGCACGAAGACCGGTCGGTCTGCACCCTGAATATCGCCGACGCCAACCAGGAAAAAATCATGGCGCTGGCCACCGGCACAGCGGCCAATTCCAAACCCGAAAGGTCTAAATCATGAGCGCTATCTCCGCTACCCCGCAGGAAACCATGTTTACCAAGGTCGTGCGGCAGCTCCGCGGCAACCTGCAAACCTACACCCTGGTTGTGGCGATGATCGTCATCTGGGGGTTGTTCGCCGCGCTGACCGGCGGGTCCTACGTCTCGGCGCAGAATTTTTCCAATCTCTTCCGGCAGATGACGATCACGGCGATCATGTCGGTCGGCATGGTGCTGGTGATCGTCACCGGCGGGATCGACCTCTCGGTCGGTAAATTGGCCGGATACATCTCCGTGTGGGCTGCTTTCCTGCAACTGCGCGTCTGGGATTCGATATTCCCCGGCCAGGCGCTCCTGGCGGCAATTCTTTCCTCCATCGCCGGGATCGGGATCGGCACGCTCTTCGGCGTCATCCAGGGCTATATCATCGCCTATCTGCGCATCCCCGCCTTCATCGTGACGCTCGGCAGCATGTGGATTCTCAACGGCCTGATCCTCGTCCGGACGGAAGGAAAAACGATCGCCGCCAACCAGCCGTATTTTTCGGAAATCGGGCAGGGGTATCTTCCGGCGTGGCTCGGGTGGATCATCGCGGCATTGATCGTCGCGGCGCTTTTCGGGCTTATGTTCACTTCCCGGCGGCGGAAAGCGAAATACGGTTTTACCCTCCCGCCGATCGGCATGGATCTCGCCAAAACCATTTTCTTCTGCCTATTGGTCGTCGGGTATGTCGCCTACGTCAATGCCTACCGCGGGATTCAAAACCCGGTGCTGATCCTGGCGGTGCTTGCCATCGCCGTTTCGTATATTTCCGACAATACGAAATTCGGCCGGCATGCCTACGCGATCGGGGGCAACCGCGAAGCGGCCCGTCTTTCCGGGATCAACATCCAAAGCAACATCTTCAAGATTTTCATCCTGATGGGTTTCCTGTGCGGGGTATCCGGCGTGGTGATGGCATCGTACGTCGGTTACGGGACAATCGCCGCAGGAGGCGGTTATGAACTCGACGCGATCGCGGCCTGCTTCCTGGGCGGCACGTCCACGTTCGGCGGAGAGGGGACGGTCTTCGGCGCGATGGTCGGGGCGCTGATCATGGCCAGCCTGGTCAACGGGCTGCAGATCATGAACGTCCCCTCGGCCTGGCAGTACGTGGTCAAAGGGATTGTGCTGGTGATCGCCGTGCTGCTCGATGTGTATATGAAGCGCAACCGGTAATCCATCCGCCTTTTCGCACGGACCGGGAAACGCCGGATCCGCGATGGGCTCAACACCGTCCGCCGGAAGGCGGCCGGGGAAAAAACCAACGCAGGAGGAAATGGCGATGTCTGACTATTCACCAAAACCCGAGCATAAATTCACCTTCGGTTTGTGGACGGTCGGTTCGACCGGCCGCGATCCGTTCGGTGCACCGACGCGCGATTCGAAAACCCCGGTCGAACTGGTCAAGCTGTTGGCGGAAGTCGGCGCGTACGGGGTCAACCTGCACGACAACGACCTGGTCCCGATCGACGCCACGGCCGTCGAGCGCGACAAGATTGTCGCGGATTTCAAGGCCGCCCTTAAGCAGACCGGCCTGGTCGTCCCGATGGCGACAACCAACCTGTTCTTCGATCCGGCATTCAAAGACGGCGCGTTCACTTCCAACGACGCCAAGGTGCGCGCTTACGCGCTGCAGAAGACGATGGCCTCGATCGACCTGGGCGCCGAACTGGGCGCGAAGGTGTACGTGTTCTGGGGCGGCCGCGAGGGGACCGAAAGCGACGCCACCAAGGATCCGGTCACGGCGATCAAACGCAACCGCGAAGCGCTGGACTTCCTGTGCGATTACGTGCTTGATAAAAAGTACGGCATGAAGTTCGCGCTTGAGGCCAAGCCGAACGAGCCGCGCGGCGATATTTATAACGCCACGACCGGCCACATGCTGGGCTTCATCGCCACCCTCGCCCATCCCGAGATGGTCGGGGTCAATCCGGAAGTCGCCCACGAACACATGGCCGGGCTCAACTTCCTGCACGGCGTGGCCCAGGCCTGGGAGGCCGGCAAGCTCTTCCATATCGACCTCAACGACCAGTATCCGGGGCGCTACGACCAGGATCTGCGCTTTGGCTCACGCGACCCCAAGGCGGCCTTCTTCCTCGTCAAGTTCCTCGAGGACGTCAAGTATGAGGGTATGCGGCATTACGATGCGCATGCCTACCGCACGGAAGATTACGAAGGCGTGAAGGATTTCGCGCGCGGCTGCATGCGCACCTACCTGATCCTCAAGGAAAAGGGCGCGCGCTGGAACGCCGACAAGGAGATCCAGGCCATCCTGGCCGAGATCAACGCGGACGACGGATCGACCGCGGCCTTCACCGGAAAATACGCCGCGGCCAAGGCCGACGGTTTGAAGAAGCAGACCTTCGACCGCATCGCCCTCGGCAAACGCGGCTTGAAATACGAACGCCTGGACCAGTTGACGATCGAAATCCTGATGGGGGTCCGCTGATCCCGGTATTGGATCAGCGCAATAACCAAAGCGATTCCTCATTAAAAAAACTTCGGATAAGTCGTGCCGAGCGCCGCGAAGGATCTTTGAGGGAAGGGTCTTTCGCGGCGCTCGGCATGGAAACCGTATGCCTGCACTCTGTCATGGAGTCTGTTTGTGGAAACCGCTCAAATCAAACCGCTTTATCTTGAGGCCTCCCAGCCCATTCCCGTCCGGCTCAAAGATTTGCTCGGCCGGATGACGGTCGAAGAAAAATTATTCCAGCTCAGCGCCTATTGGTTCCACGATCTGCGCAACGGCCAGGAACTGTCCCAGGACCGGATGCGGGTGCTGCTCGGAATGGGCATCGGACAGATCTCCCGTATCGGCGGGTCGAGCGCGCTCCTGCCGCCCGATGCGGCCCGGGCCGGCAATACGATCCAACGCTTCCTGCGCGAACACACCCGTCTGGGAATCCCGGCCATCCTGCATGAGGAATGCTGCGCCGGCTACATGGGTCTGGGGGGATCGATCTTCCCGCAGATGATCGGAATGGCCAGCACCTGGAACCCGGAGCTTCTGCAGCGGACGGCGGCCGAAATCCGGGCCCAGCTGCTGGCGGTGGGAGCCCGGCAGGGGTTGGCGCCCGTGCTGGATGTCGCCCTCGACCCGCGCTGGGGGCGGACTGAGGAAACTTTCGGAGAGGATCCGCTCCTGATCGCGCGGATGGGGGCGGCTTACATCCGCGGCGTGCAGGGGGATGAGATGAAAAGCGGCTTGATGGCGACCGCCAAGCATTTCATCGGGTACAGCCTGTCCGCGGGCGGGATGAACTGCGCCCCGATCCAGGCCGGACCGCGCTTCCTGCGCGAAACCTGCCTGATGCCCTTCCAGGCGGCTATCGCCGAGGCGGGGGTCCGCTCGGTGATGAACGCCTACAACGAGTTGGATGGGGAAGTGGTGGCGGCGTCGGGCGCGATCCTGAAGGATCTCCTGCGCGGCGAGCTGGGATTCAAGGGGGTGGTGGTTTCCGATTACAGCGCGATCGCGATGATCCACAACTACCATCACGCGGCATCCGACGAGCGGAGCGCGGCGGTAAAGGCATTCAAAGCCGGGATCGAGATGGAACTCCCGAGCAGGGTGTGCTACGGCGAGCCGCTGCGCGCCGCGCTGGAAGCCGGCGAGGTCGGCCTGGATGAGATCAATGCCGCGGTGCAGCTCGTCCTGGAGGCGAAATTCGAACTCGGGCTGTTCGAGAATCCATTCGCGGATGAACACACCGCCGCGCTGAGTTTCGAAACGCCGGCCCAGCGGGCGCTGGCGCGCGAAGCCGCCGGGCAAAGCCTGATCCTTCTAAAGAACGACGGCCTGCTTCCGCTGCGCCCGACCGGCACGATTGCGGTCATCGGCCCTAACGCGGATGCGCCGCGAAACCTGATCGGGGATTATTCCTACCAGGCGGGCGTGGAATTGGCCGCGCATCCGCCCGCGCCCGAACTCGGCATCCCGACGCTCGGCGGGCTGGATTGGAATTATATCCAGGCGCATTCGGTCAAGATCCCCTCCATTCTGGATGGCATCCGCGACCGGGCCGGGCGGGATGCCCGGGTCCTGCACGCGGCCGGGTGCACGGTTTCGGGTGCCGACCGGGCCGGAATACCGGAAGCCGCCGCACTCGCTGCGCAAGCCGACGCGGTCATCCTCGTCCTGGGGGATAAATCCGGGTTCACGCTGGATTGCACGAGTGGCGAGACGCGCGACCGAGCGGAACTCGGCCTACCCGGCGTGCAGCAGGAGCTGGCCGAAGCGGTGCTTGGGGCCGGGAAGCCCGCCGCGGTCGTGCTGATCAACGGGCGGCCGCTCGCGATCCCATGGCTGGATACGAACGCCAACGCGATCCTCGAAGCCTGGCTTCCCGGCGAAGAAGGCGGGGCGGCCGTGGCCGATGCGCTGTTCGGAGCGATCAATCCGGGCGGGAAGCTGCCCATCACCGTTCCGCGCACCGTCGGCCAGGTGCCGATCCAATACAACCACAAGCCGTCGGGCAGCCGCTCCAACTGGTATGGCGACTATGTGGAATCGCCGGCCGGGCCGTTGTATCCGTTCGGGCACGGCCTGAGCTACACCACGTTTGGGTACACGGATTTTTTCATCGCGCCCGCGCAGGCGGCTCCCGGCGGTGTGGTGGAGGTTCGGCTGACGGTTGTCAATACCGGAAAGGTTGCCGGGGATGAAGTGGTGCAGTTGTATGTTTGCGATCCGGTGGCCTCCATTCCCCGGCCGGTGAAGGAATTGAAAGGCTTCTGCCGGATCGGCTTGAAGCCGGGCGAATCCCGGAAGGTGTTGTTCCGCCTTCCGGTGGACATGCTTGCCTTCTATGATGAAAATATGGATCTGGTGACCGAGGCCGGGACGATCCGGGTCATGCTCGGAGGTTCCTCGAGCGACCTCCGGCTGCAGGGGCAATTTGAAATCATCGGCCCTCAAAAATCGAAAGTCGGCCGGCGTATGACGGTTTGCCCGGTGGCGATAGAATAGGCTGGAGGAATCCAAAATGGCGAAGCGACATTTTCTCGGGCTGGACGTATCCACGACCGGCAGCAAAGCCCTGGTGATCGACGAACAGGGAACCGTGCTGGGAACGGCGGTCACGCCGCATACCCTGCAAACGCCCAAGCCGCTCTGGTCCGAGCAGAACCCGGAAGAGTGGTGGGGGGCATCCGTGGAGAGCATCCGCAAGGTGCTCAAGGAAACGGGCGTGCCGGGCGGAGAGGTCGCCGGAGTGGGGCTGACCGGCCAGATGCACGGCCTGGTGCTCCAGGATGCGGACGGAAAAGTTCTGCGGCCGGCGATTCTGTGGAACGACCAGCGCACCGGGGCGCAATGCGACGAGATCCGCGCCAAAATCGGCAGGGAAAAATTCATCCGGATCACCGGCAACGACGCGCTGACGGGCTTCACCGCGCCGAAGATCCTGTGGGTGAAGGAGAACGAGCCGGAGATCTTTAAAAAAGCGCGCCATGTGCTGCTTCCCAAGGATTACCTGCGCTACCGGCTGACCGGCGGGTATGCGATGGACAAAGCCGACGGTTCCGGCACGGTGCTCTTTGATTTGAAAAGCCGCAACTGGTCGCCGGAGGTGCTCTCCGCGCTCGGCATTCCGGCGGAGTGGCTGCCGCCGACGTTCGAGGGGCCGGAAACGACCGGCACCCTCACCGCCGAAGCGGCGGCAGCGACCGGCCTCGCAGCCGGAACTCCCGTCTGCGCCGGGGGCGGCGATCAGGCGGCCCAGGCAGTGGGGGTCGGGGCGGTGGAGACGGGGATCATCGCGCTGACGCTCGGCACGTCGGGGGTGGTGTTTGCGGCCACGCCGGCCGCCGCGGTCGAGCCGGAAGGGCGGCTGCACGCGTTCTGCCATGCCGTGCCCGGCATGTGGCACTTTATGGGGGTGATGCTAAGCGCGGCCGGCAGCCTGCAGTGGTACCGGAATACGATGGTGCCGGGGACCGAATATGACGACCTATTAAAAGAAGCCACGCCGGTACCGGCGGGCAGCGAAGGATTGCAGTTCCTGCCGTATCTGTCTGGCGAGCGCACGCCGCACCCGGATCCGCTCGCGCGCGGGGCCTGGATCGGGCTGACGCTGCGCCATGGGCGCGGGCACCTTACCCGCGCGGTGCTGGAGGGCGTGGCGTACGGGTTGAAGGACAGTTACCAGCTTATCCGCGATTCGGGCGCGGGGGCGATCCGCCAGGTGCGCGCCTCCGGCGGCGGAGTCAAGGGCGCGCTGTGGCGGCAGATCCTGGCATCGGTCCTGGAGACGGAACTGGTGACCGTTAACACAACCGAGGGCGCCGCCTACGGCGCGGCGCTCCTGGCGGGGGTGGGGGCGGGGGCGTGGCCGAATGTGCCCGCCGCCTGCGCCAAGACGGTCAAGATCACCGGCACGACCCAGCCCGACCCGGCCCAGGTGGAGACGTACCGCCGGGGCTACGAGGTGTATCACGGACTGTATCCCCTTCTCCGCGATACCTTCCGGAAAATGTAGACGGCTAGTCTCAGGAAATGATAAAAAACATAGATAGGATTTAAAAGGCATCGAAGGTGGTCGAGTAGCGGTTTTTGCGTATCGAGACCACCGGATATTTGGCGCGGTCTCGATACGCCCGCATAGAACGCGGGCTACTCGACCGACTTTTTCATCATCCTGTCTGGTGCTCTTCCCTAATGCCGAGCAGAAAGCCCCGGTCTCATGTACAATGCTCCTTAACCTCCGGAGCGGAAAGGAAAAAACATGGGCACCTATTTTCTGTTCGGCAATTACACTCAGGAATCCTTGAAGAAGATCAATCCGCGGCGGACAGCCGGAGCCGCGGCCGTGATTCGCAAGAACGGCGGCGAATTGAAAAACGGGTATGCGCTCCTGGGCGAGGCGGATATTATCCTAATCGCCGATTTCCCGGACAACGCCAAGGCCATGAAGGCTTCGATCGAGCTGACCCGCCAGTTGGGGATCGGCTTCCGGACCGCGCCGGCCGTCAGCGTGGAATACTTCGACGCGATGATGTCGTAGTCATTTGCGGCTTCACCGAAAAAATGCCCCTTTTCCCAGTAAAAATGCCCGGGTATTCGGTCTATCCGGATAAGCCCTTATCATTTAAAATACCGCATCCGTGGTTACTACTATCCCCAAAGGATTGAGATGATTATTAAAAGACGAATCGACGGCACAATACAACTCAGCCGGTACCGCGAATTCCTCTGGTTCGTATTGATCACCACCCTGCTCGGCGTCGCCTCTTCCGGCGGCGTGTTCGGCGTCCGCATGATCACGGTCCTGATCGCCAACTGGCTGGCGGTGGCGTTCATCTTTATGATCAACGACGTGGAGGATGCGCCGGACGACGCGCTTTGCCCGCACAAGGCGGTGCGTAACCCGATCGCCTCCGGCATGCTCCCGCACCGGACCGGATGGTGGGTATCCATCCTGGTGGCGCTGCTATCGGGCTTCCTGTACCTTCTGCTCGGGGCCGGGCCGGCACTGTGGGGATGGATCGGGCTGCTGCTCGGATACGTGTATTCGTGGAAACGGATCCGGCTCAAGAATTTCCCGATTGTGGATTTTCTTTCGCACGGGATGATGCTGGCCGGGTGCCAGTTCCTCGCCGCCCTATACACTTTTTCGCCCGGCCTGTACTGGTGGTGGCCGTTCCCCTTCTGCATGACGGTAACGATTTCCATGTACGGCGAGCTCTTCAACGAACTCAGGGATTTTCACAAGGACCGGGAAGCCGGGTTAACCCATACCGCCCTTCTGGTGGGGTACCGGCCGACCACGGTTCTGATGTACATCCTCCTGGGGATCGGCATTCTATCCGCGGTCATCACCCTGATCGGGATCATGATCGTCCCGTTCTGGGTGCTGATGATCACCCTGGTGCTGCTGGTCTGCCTGCTGATCCCGGCGATCGTGCGCATCGCCCGCCGGACGCGGACGCGCGTCGCCGAATACGAACCGCTGCACAAGCCGTTCGAAATCTCCTTTGCCGTCGCGCTCTCGACGTACTATGTGGCCCCCTGGCTCAGCGCAAGGCTGTTGCCCCTGCTGCCGCGCTTCTCTTTTTTCTAAGAATCGCCGGCATTCCCGGAGCCGTTTGTCCGGGGATTTGTTATAATTCCACCTCGTCCGGGCGCATAGCTCAGTCGGTTAGAGCGCTTCACTCACATTGAAGAGGTCGGGGGTTCGAGTCCCTTTGCGCCCACAGGTTTTCCCGGCCGGCAATCCCGAAGGCCGGGTTTCTGTTTAATTGTGCGGAGCCAAATTCATGCTATTGCCGTTTGCCGGGAAGCGGGTCGTTCCGAAGACAATTCCTCCCCGGCTCGCGCTTGAAGGGTGTTCCCCGCCCCGTTGTTCCTCACACCCCGATCGGGGGAAATCGCCAAAAACACGGAATTCACACGGATAGCCGGTGAAGTTTTAACTTTCCGGCGATTTACATGGATTTACCTGATATAGGAAGAACCGCCGCAACCGGCGGGCGTATATCCTGATTGGAAAGGAGTCTACTATGGATTTCACCATCGTTTTTCTCATTTGTGGCGGATTACTGGCGCTCTTGTTCGTCCTGCCATGGCTGCTCGGCGTTCGGTACATCCCCAACAACCGCGTGGGGATCGTCGAGCAATACTGGTCGTTGCGGGGCTCACTTAAGGAAGGCCAGATCATTGCCTTGAAGGGCGAGGCGGGCTTCCAGGCCGATATCCTGCGCGGCGGTCTGCATTTCGGCTTCTTCCCCTGGCAGTTCAAGGTGCACATCGAACCGCTGGTGGTGATCGCGGAAAGCAAGATCGGTTATGTCTACGCCCGCGACGGTTCACCGCTGCCTTCGACCCAGACGCTGGGCAGCGTGGTGACGTGCAACACCTTCCAGGATGCGCGCGGGTTCCTGGCAAACGGGGGGCAACGCGGGCGCCAGCGCGCGATCCTGCGCGAAGGACTCTACGCGCTCAACCTCGCGCTGTTCGTCGTCATCACCGAGGACGGCGTGTATTCCGGGCCGATCCACGAGCGCGACGGCAAGAAATACGGGGACTGGCTGGCGCAGCTGATGGAGATCAACGGCTTCAGCCCGGTGGTCATCGGCCACGGCGGGGATAACTTCATCGGGAAGACCGACCAGCTCGCCAGCGGCGTGGAAGTGATCCTCGACCCGACCGACACGATCGGAATTGTCACCGTTCACGACGGCGCGCCGATCGAATCCGGCGAAATCATCGCGCCGGAAGTGAAAGGGGAGACCGAGGATCACCAGTATTTCCAGGATCCGGAAGCCTTCCTGCACCTTGGCGGACGGCGCGGCAAGCAACTCCAGGTGCTGACCGACGGCACCTTCTTCATCAACCGCTGGTTCGCCACGGCGGAGATCAAACCCAAAACCATGATCCCAATCGGGTACGTGGGCGTCGTGGTCGGCTATTACGGGGAGCGGGGCGAGGACGTATCCGGCACGGGATTCCGGTACGGCGAGCAGGTGGAGCACGGACAGCGCGGTGTTTGGAAACACGCACTGCCGCCGGGGAAGTATCCGCTCAACCTGTATGCGCTGCAGGTCGAACTGGTGCCGACGGTGAACTTCGTGCTGCGCTGGATCACCGGGATCGCCGAGGCGCACCAGTACGACAAGGACCTGACCTCGATCGAGCTGATCACGGCCGACGGGTACGAGCCGGTCCTGCCGCTCTCGCTGGTGCTGCACATCGACTATGAAAAAGCCCCGTCCGTGATCCAGCGTTTCGGCGACGTGCGCCGGTTGATCAGCCAGACCCTCGATCCGATCCTCTCGGCCTACTTCCGCGATGTGGCGCAATCCTCGACCATGCTGGATCTTCTGCTGAAGCGCGAGGAGATCCAAGCCCGCGCGACGGTCGAGTTGGGCCGGCGGTTCGCCGAATACGATATCAACTGCATTGCGGTCATGATCGGCCGGCCGGAAAGCAAGTTCAAGGCGGAACAGGCCGCGCAGGACCCGATCGAGCGGCTGTTCGACCAGCTGCGGATGCGCCGCTTTGCGATCGAGCAAAAGGCGACCTTCCAGCAGCAGGAAGAAGCCGCCGTGCAGCTCAAGGAACTGAACAACGCGCAGGCCGCGGCCGCCAAGCAGACCGAGCTGACCCAGACGCACATCGAGATCGAGATCAGCGCCAACCGCGGCGAAGCCCAGCTGGCGGAAGCCCAGCGGCTGGCCAAGCGCGACGTCGCCCGCGCGTTCGGCGAGGGCCGCGCCAAGGACCTGCTCGGCAAAGGCGAGGCGGCCCGGGTGGCGCAGGTCGGCCTGGCCGAGGCAGCG
>CAZYSF010000625.1:0-6426 GCA_964649635.1 uncultured Anaerolineales bacterium
CTGCACGTCGCGGGACAGCCGGCGCTGGCTGACTTCGAAGATGGCCTTTTCCGCCTCGCCGACCACGTCGGTGACGGTGGCGCGGGCGTCGTGGGCATGCAAGGCGATGGCGCTTGCCGCATCCAGCAGGCGGCGCCGGACGGAACCCTCCTCGACCAGCTTGCCGTACGCTTCCGCGTGCAGCGAGGTCGGGACGTTGTTCATCAGCGCCGCGAGATACGCCGCCCCGCCGGCTTCCGCCAGCCGCCCCCGCCGCTCCAGTTCCTCGGAAACGGTCAGGGCGTCGATCGGCGACTGCCGTTCGACCAGGCGCTGGAAGGCTTCCCAGATCCATCCGTTGCGGTGAATGTAGAAATCCTCCGGCGTGAGGAAGGCGGCCACCTCGTAGAACACCGCCGGATTGATCATCACCGCGCCGAGCAGCGCTTCTTCGGCTTCGCGGTTATGCGGTTCGACCGGGATTCCGGAAGGGGAGGAGGTTGCGGGTGAATCCGCGCTGGGTTGAGGGTAATCCGTCATGGGTGTCGGGTGTAGGAAAAATATGTCCCGGCCGCGCCGGGAACCGGATGCGCAGGAAATCCTGCGCGATGCGAAGGACCGGCTCCGGAAACCCGGAGCGGGTCAGCTTGTGGGTTTCGAATCCGGCGGGGCGTCGTCCTTGTCCAGCCGCTGGATGAAATCCTTGAACACGTCCAGCCGTTTGTCCGGGGATCCTTCCTCCGGCGCCGCGGCTTCGCCGCCCTTCTCGCGAATATCGGCTTCCGGCACCGCGCCCGCCCGCTGCATCACATCCTCGGAGACGAAGATCGCCGCATGCGCGCGAACGGCCAGTGCAATGCCGTCGGAGGGCCGCGAATCGACTTCGATCTGCTGGCTGCCGTTGCGGATGATCAGCCGCGCGTAGAAGACGTCATCCTGCAGGTCATGGATCTCGAGCCGTTCAAGGGTGGCGCCCAATCCGCCTAGGACGCTCTTGAGCAGGTCATGCGTCATCGGCCGCGCCGGTTCGACCTCTTGAAGAAACATCGCAATGGCTTCGGCTTCGAATTGACCGATCCAGATGGGGAGGAAGCGATTGCCTCCCGTTTCGCGAAGGATCACCACCCGGCTTTGGGAAACCAGGTTTACCTGTATCCTGTCCACGGTCACTTCGATCATCGACCCTCCGGGCCCGGCCGAACGGCCTTTGCACGGTCGATCTTATTTTAACACAGTGTCCGGTATATAATTCGGAGATGATGCACAGCCGACATGCGTTTCCCCGCGGTGTGATGACGGTGATCCTGTTTCTGCTGGCCGCCGGGTGCGGCACGCCGGTATATACGGAAAGCACTCCGGCGTTTTCGACCGGGATGGTATCCCGCACATCCACCTGTTCGGGGATTCTGTGCACGCCGGAGGCCGGCGAAGCCTGCCCGTGCGAACCGTGCGCGGATTCCACAACGCCCACCCTGGCCGGCACGACTCCCGCCAATACCTCGACCCCGCACTCCGGGCTGGAATTCACCCCACCCTCGCTGCTGGCCCAGCAGGGAATGCTGGCTCTGACGCTGCGGAGCCGCGATTACTCCCATATCTGGCTGTGGCCGATGGGATTGGCCAATCCGGTGCCCGTCACCGGCGGCGCCTACAACGACCGCGATCCGGTCTTCCGCCCTGACGGGGGCGCGGTGGCCTTCGCCTCCCAACGCGACGGCGGCTGGGATCTCTACATCCTGGATCTGGCCACCGGGGACACCCGGCGCCTTACCGATTCAACCGAATACGAAGCGCACCCGTCGTGGTCCCCGGATTCCCGCCAGATGGCGTATGAACGCTACAGCAACGGACGCCTCCGGATCAGCATCCGCCGCGTGGAAGACCAGGCCCTCATGTGGCCCGGCCCGGACGGAATGGATTCATTCGAACCCAGCTGGTCGTCGCTGGCGCGCGCGATCTCCTTCACCGGACGGATCGGCAAGCACACCGACATCTACATGCTGAACCTGGATACGCAGCAGATCGTCAACCTGACCAATACTCCCGAGCTCGATGAACGGGCATCCGCTTTTTCCCCGGATGGAACCTCCGTCGCATTCAGCGCGGAGAAGGATGGTTTTTCCTGGATCTACCGGATCGCCGCCGCGGGAGGCGGCAAGCCGCAGCTTGTCGGCCAGGGTGACAACCCGGAATGGAGCCCGGACAGCAAATGGCTCGCGGGTATTTTCCTGCCGGATCCGCTCCAATCGTATCTGCTCTTTTCGCCGTCCGACCAACAGGTGCTCTCCCCGTCCGCCCTGTGGCTTCCGGAGCGGGTTGAAAACCTGGCGTGGACTTCCGCCACCATGCCCTCCCCCCTGCCCGGCTGGATCTCCGCCGTCGAAAGCGAAGGGACGCAATCCCCCTTCACGCCGCCCGCCGCCGGAACGCCGCTTTCCACCCAGCTGGTGGACCTGGACGTGAACGCCCCCGATCCGCGGCTGAGCTCAGCCGTCGTCCAGCGGTTTCAGGCGCTGCGGGCCGCGGTTAAAAAACAATCCGGCTGGGATTTCCTGGGCACGCTCGACAATGCCGTGATCGATATCGACACCCCCATGCCGCCCAGGGAAAGTTACTCCTGGCTGCGCACCGGAAGGGCGATCGCCATTTCGCGCGCCGCGATCACCAAGGGCTGGCTGGTCGTCCTCCCCGATTCGACCGGCACGTCCGATTACTGGCGCCTCTACATCCGCACGGCGGTGCAGGACGGCAGTCTCGGGGAACCGCTCCGCGAATTCCCTTGGGATTTCGATGCGGTGACGTCCGGAACACCCTCCGCCTTCGACAGCGGAGGCCAATTGTTTGGTCAGATCCCGTCCGGATATTTCATTGATTTTTCCCAGCTGGCCGCCGAATACGGTTTTACTCGGCTCCCGTCCGATCCGGATTGGCGGACTTATTATTTCGGCATTCATTATTGGGAATTCGTATGCGCCGACGGATTGGATTGGATCACCGCGATGGGCGAACTGTATTCGCCCTATGCGTTCCTCACCCCCACGCCCAGGGATACACCAACCTCCCGGCAATCCCCCACCCGGACTTCGACCAAAAGTCCCATGCCGTGATGGCATAAGTGTTGCAACATGGATTCATAAGTATTAAACCCGGGATTCTCCTTAAAAAGCCTGTATGATGTACTTGCCCGGGCCGCCGGCCCTGGGGAGAGCCCGATCCCGAATTCTCAGGAATGCCTGTGGCACACAGCGCGGAAACGACATATTTAAAGAAGGCACCGGTATGAATACGCCTGACAGCCGGAAAGGTTGTTCGATCTCGGGGATTGCCGTCGTCCTATTGGCTATCCTCGCCATCCCCGTCTATCCGGTGCTGGCCGGCAAAGGGCTGATCGAGCCGACGTCCGTCGCCGCCGACATCCAGTACGATATGTTCGGCACGCCTCCGGCGCTGAACCCGACTTCCCTGCTGGAATATCCATCGTTATCCGACGACCGTCCCGCCAGCTACAAGGCGCCGCTTCAGTTCCGGCAGGAAGATCATTTCTGGCTGGATCGGCCGATCCCCTCGACGTACATCAATTGGATCGATCCCGATTACCGTTACGGGGGGGATTACTTCAACGAGTTCGAACCGCACAACGGCGTCGATATCCCCGCCAAATTCAGAACGCCCGTGATCGCCTCCGCGGATGGGGTGGTGAACTGGACCGGTTACGGTCTGTTCGGCCATTTCGAAAACATCAACGATCCTTATGGATTGGCCGTGTCCATCCGGCACGATTTTGGATACCTGAACCAGCCGGTGTTCACCGCGTATGCGCACCTCTCGCAGATCGATGTTAAGCAGGGGCAGCGCGTTAAAGCCGGCGATCAGATCGGCCTGGTGGGCGGGACCGGCAAGGCCACCGGTCCGCACCTGCACTTCGAGGTGCGGGTTGGGGAAGATTCGTTCTACAATTCAAGGAACCCGGAATTATGGCTGGTGCCGCCGGTCGGATACGGCGTGCTGGCCGGGCGGATCGAATCGGTGGATTCCTGGCCGTTGGTGGAATATCCCTTCTGGGTGCGCCGCGAAGGGACATTCAAGGAATGGAAATTGTATACATACGTCGGCAATGTGACCCACCCCGACGAAATTTATCAGGAGAACTTCGTCATCGGCGACCTTCCCGCGGGAACATACGTAATTGATTCGTGGATTTGGTGGAGACATTATTACTTCACGGTTGATATTACTCCCGGACAGACGACCTTTGTCGTCATCCACTCCGGGCTGGACCCTCTGATAAATCCGCCGATGGCGATTCCGTAATCGTTAGTGCGATCCCATAATAGTAAGGGCGATCCAACGGATCGCACCTTCGACGACATCCTCGGTCTTTTCGTATCACCCCGCCCCGCGTAATTCCGCAATCGCCTGTGAAAGGAAAAGGGCAACATCCCTGGCCAGCACCGAGTCGGTCACGCCCGCATGGGCGGCCGCCAATTCGCCGGCTCGCCCGTGCAGGTAGGCGCCCAGCACGGCCGCCTCCCAGCTTTCGACCCCCTGGGCGACCAATCCGCCGATCGTTCCCGCCAGCACGTCGCCCGTCCCGGCCCGGGCCAGGGCCGGCGTGGCAAACGGCTCGATCGCGCAGCGGCCATCGGGCGCGGCCACAACGGTAAACGCGCCCTTGAGCACAACAATGACTTTCCATTCGCGCGCAAACCGCCGCGCAATCCCGGTGCGATCTTGTTGAATTTCATCCCGGGTCAATCCGGTCAGGCCGGACATTTCCCCCGGATGCGGCGTGAGGATGCTCCCGGGGGGAAGCATCCCGGCCCAATCGGGCGTTTCGGAGAGAATCCGCAATCCATCGGCGTCCACGACCGATGCCGGTAGGCGCGCCGTTTGCGCGGTCCCCTTCTGCGGCGCCGCTCCAAATCCGATAGTTTTTTTCTCGTGCCGGCCTCGTTGCAGAAGTGTTTTTAAAAACACGGCCGTCGGTTTTTCACGGCCGAATCCGGGGCCGATGACCAGCGCCTGCGCGTTGACGAGCTCCGGCGCAAGCACGTCCGCCGCATCGGCCGCAATCACGCCGAAATCCTCCGGCAGGACAATCCACGTCGCCTCGGGGATTATGGAAACGGCGGCTGAAAATACCGGTCCCGGGACCGCCAGCGTGACGAGCCCGGCGCCGCTGCGGTAAGCGCCCAATCCCGCCAGCGCCGGTGCACCGGGGTAATTAATCGAGCCCCCGATTATGATCACCCGCCCGAACGTCCCCTTGTGCGAATTCCGCGGACGGGCGCGCAGCCAGCCGCGGACCAGTTCCGGATCGGCGAGTTGGGTTTCTGCGATCTTGAGGGATTCCAAATCCGGCGGAAGGCCGATGCCGGCAACGACAAGCCGGCCGGTCATTTCCGCGGCGGGGAAGGTTAGCAATCCCGGTTTCGCGGCGCCCAGTGTGACGGTCAGATCCGCAGGAATTGTCTGCGGCGCCGCCGCGCCCGTATCGCAATCCACGCCCGAAGGGCAATCGACAGCCACGATGAAAGACCTGTGGGCATCCCCGGAAAGCGCAGCGAGAACCGCATTCAGAAAACCGTCCAGGGGCGGCCGCAGCGGCAGCCGCGTCCCGGTTCCCAAAACCGCGTCGATCAGGATTTCCGCTTGTGCCAGCGCCTGTATCATCCGCCTGCGTCCGGTTTCTTCCATCCCGTCGGTCAGCGGGCATCCGGCGGCGGCCGCCGCGCGAATCCGCGGATCGTCTTCCTTGCGCGCCGAAGCCAGGAAGACCTCGACGACGGCTCCCGCGCGTGCGAAATGCGCGGCGGCGACTAGTCCGTCTCCGCCGTTGTTGCCCCCTCCGCACAACACCACCACGCGTTTCCCGGAGACCGGCCCATAATGCTCCGCCGTCCGGAGGAACACCGCTTCGCCGGCGCGATCCATCATCCGTTCGAAAGTCACCCCTTTCCGGTCGGCTTCGAATTCGATTGCGCGCATTTGTTCGACGCTGACGATGCGAGCCATGCTTTTCTCCCTGGATCGGTTGCGGCGGCGTTGCGGGAATCATTATACGACCCTCCCTCCGGTCCGCGCCAACGGAGGAAAATTGGATGGGATTCTCAGGATGAATTAGGCCAAAACCTTTTTTTCGGATTGGCTGTACCCGGGGAATCAATCAGAGTGTCATTGCGAGGAGCGAAGCGACCCCGGCCTACCCCAACCGGGGCAGGCGAAGCAATCTGCTGATTATCCCTAGAAAAGGGAGATTGCTTCGCTCCTCGAGCCTGCCCTGAGCGGCGCGAAGGGGTAGCTCGCCATGACGGCAGGCGCTTTTTCAACAGCCTGCTACTTCGAAATTTAAATTATTCAAAGGGATCTAGACACGGCTTCGTGACCGGATTGCCATTTAATAATGCATTAATGGAAAATATTTTTAAATAGGCTATCATGATATTA
>CAZYSF010000626.1:0-11755 GCA_964649635.1 uncultured Anaerolineales bacterium
TCCACCGATACGGCCGCCGCGCTGCGCGCGATGGAGATCGACGCCGACGTGCTGATCAAAGCCACCAAGGTCAACGGCGTATACGACTCCGACCCGCACAAGAATCCGTCCGCGAAGAAGATCGACGCGCTGACGTACATCGACACCCTCAACCGGCGGCTGGGCGTCATGGACAGCACCGCGATTTCCCTGTGCATGGATAACAACCTCCCGATCCTCGTCCTCAATCTCTGGGAGGACGAGATGCTCGAGCGCGCGATGCGCGGGGAAACGGTCGGGACGATCATCCAGTCCGGGAACGAGGGGTAAGGGCTCCGTTTCGAGGCCGCGGCCGGGAGATTTCGGTATCCTTGGCGGCGGTACCCATCGAAAAAACCTGGCATGAGGAGGACATCCGATGGTAAAGGAATCATTGCTCGAAGCTGAAAATAAAATGAAGAGCGCGGAAAAGACGCTTGAGGAATCGTTCACCAGCCTGCGCACGGGGCGCGCCAGCCCGATGCTGGTGGAGAAGCTGATGGTCGACTATTACGACGTGCCCACGCCGCTGATGCAGCTGGCCACGATTTCCGCCCCGGAGCCGCGCCTGCTCGCCATCAAGCCGTTCGATCCCACTTCGATAAAAACCATCGAGAAGGGGATTCTCGCCTCCGATCTCGGGTTGACGCCCAGCAACGACGGCAAGATCATCCGCCTCTCCATCCCGCCCCTGACGGAGGACCGCCGCAAGGACTTGGCCAAGATCGTCCACCATCGCGCCGAGGAAGCCCGGATTGCCATCCGCAACATCCGGCGGGATTCGCACAACGATCTGCGGGAGTTCGAAAAGGAGAAGGTCATCTCGGAGGATGACCTGAAACGCGGCGAGGAGGATCTCCAGAAACTCACCGACCGCATGATTGAAAAAGTGGAAGCGGCAGTCGAACGCAAGACCAGGGAAATCATGGAGGTCTGACCCGGCCGCTTAGTCCCGGTTGGGGAGGTCACCAGCTTATGGGTGGATCGCGTACCGCCCGTCCGGCGCCCGTGCCGGAAGGGCTCCCGAAGAATATTCCCCGGCATATCGCCATCATCATGGACGGCAACGGCCGCTGGGCAAAATCACGCGGCCTGCCGCGTCTGGCCGGCCACCATGCCGGAGTCGAAAACCTGCGGCGGGTGATCGAAGGCTGCGTCGAAGACGGGGTGCGGGTCCTGACCATTTATGCCTTCTCCACCGAGAATTGGGAACGCCCGAAAGAGGAAGTGAACGGTTTGATGTCGATCCTGGAGGACGTCATCGACCGGGAGCTGGACGAATTGCACCGCAACGGCGTCCAACTCCGGCACATCGGCAGGCTGGAAGGGTTAAGCCCGCTGCTGCAAAAAAAAGTGCTGCAGGCTATGGAACTGACCCGGGAAAACCGGAAACTGGTTTTAAATATCGCTTTTAATTACGGGGGCCGGGACGAACTGGTCCACGCCATTCAGAATATGATCCGCGATGGCGCGGCGGCGGAAACCGTCGACGAAGCGCTTATCGAAAAATATCTTTTTACGGCGGGGATCCCGGATCCGGATCTGGTCGTCCGGACATCGGGCGAACAACGGGGAAGCAACTTTCTAATTTGGCAATCCGCCTATTCGGAATGGTATTTCCCTCCTGTGTATTGGCCCGATTTTGACAAAGAGGAATTGCGCAAGGCGCTTTGGGAGTACAGCTCCCGCGACCGCCGGTTCGGCGGTGTGCATATGGGGCGCGAGGATTATCCGGCATGATGCGCGACAGGCTGATCGTCATCCTGATCCTCATCCCCACCGGGATGGCCGTTCTGGTGGCGGGCGGGGTCCTCTTTACCGCGCTGATGGTCGTTCTGCTTGGTATGGCCTGCTGGGAATACGCGCGGCTTTTTACATCTCCTGAAAAAAACATCCCGGCCTGGCTGCTCGCGGCAGGCTGCGCGGCATTGGTCATTTTGCGGGGATTGTCCGGGTTCGATCATGCCGGGGTGGCGCTCTCCGGGATCATCCTAATTTCCGCATTCTGGTTTCTGCTGCAATTCGAATTCGCCGGAGAGAGGAAGGCCGCCACCGCGATGGGACTCACGCTCGGCGGAACGCTGTACCTCGGATGGCTGGGCGGGTATTTTGTGTCCCTCCGCCAGCTGCCGGAAGGATATTGGTGGTTGATCATCTGCCTGGCGGCGGTCGGCGCGGCGGATTCCACCGCATACCTGGTCGGACGCGCCTGGGGCCGGCATCCGCTGGCCCGCCGGATCAGCCCCAAGAAAACCTGGGAGGGGTACTTCGGCGGCGCAGCCGGTGCGGCTCTGGCCGGGCTCGCGGCGGCCTGGATGTTCCAATGGCCGGCCGGCGCGGCCAGCGGGATTCACCCTTCGGGGGGATTGCTGCTGGGGATCCTGATCGGATTGATATCGCCGCTCGGCGATCTTGCCATCAGCATGATGAAGCGCGAAGTAGCCCAGAAAGATTCGGGGGATTTCTTCCCCGGGCATGGGGGCGTGCTGGACCGGATCGACTCCTGGCTGATCACAGCCGTAATCGGATATTACACGATTATTGGTTTGGTGCCATTGTTGCCGTTCTAAAAAAAAACGTTTTGAATAAGAATCGTCGTAGGGGCGACCCATTGGGTCGCCCCTACTTTTTTTAAACCCGGAATCGGTTTTATCCGGCGGGCATGGGTGTGGATGTGCCGTCGAAGGACGGTTCATCGGTTCCCACGCCGTACGGCTGCCACCAGGAATTGCTGAAATCCCCAAAGCCACCCGCCAAACCGCATACGGCGGCAATCCCCTGCAGGACGCAATTGGAAAAACCTTGCGGCCCGATGACACCGAGCAGCTCGGTGAGGGATGAGGAATCCTCGGCCAGCAGGATCAGGGTGGACCGGGTATCCGTTCGGGAGAAGAGGATCAACCCGATCCCCGAAGCCGGCACGGAACCGAATCCCGGTATTTCGATTTGCGGATAGGCGCGGGCAGACGGAAAGGAAGCCTGGGAGGGCAATCGGATACCGAGCGGGCTGAGGTAATCCCCGATCCCCGGACTGGAGAAAGTGGCCAGGAGGATGAGGTCCTTCCCGGCCAGAACCCCCGGCGACATGGCCGAGGCGATTCCCGCCCCGGCCAGTTCCTGTTGCAGCGCCTGGATCGGTCCGAGCAGGTCCGCCGACAGCGGGATGTCGCTCATCGGCACGATGGCCACCTCGCGCTGGAAGAGGAAGGGGAAATCCTTAAGATCGCGGATCCGCGGCGCTTCCAGCAGAAAGTCGGCGATATGCCGGATGAGGATGGCGTTATCGGCGACCTGGTTATAGGGCGGCTGCAGGAAGGTTAAATCGCCGATTGCCAGAACGTTCGCGCCGGAATCAACGGCGGCGACGGCATAGGCGCCGTCGGAGTCGGTTCGTGAAGACTTGGTGGATCTCGAGCTTTGGATCAATACGGTTCCCGACCCGGTTTTCAGGGAGTGGGACGCGTACAGCACGACCTTGGTCAAATCCTTGGTCAGCGGATTGGCAGAGAAATCCGTGAAGAAGACGTTCCGGTAGTTCCCTTCATATACGGACATGTTGTAGAGATAGTCGTCCACGAAGGCGATGTCGTAAGGCGCCAGCAGGCTGTTGGCGGCGATCACGTCCGCCATTACAGTCGCCGAACCGTATCCGTAATAATCGTAAGTCACGGCCGAGCGGGTCGGATCGGTGAGGATGAGGAGCCGGCCGCCGCGGCGGACGAAATCCTGCAGCAGCTGGATTTCCGCCGTCGAGTAGGCCGCGATCGGGCAGACGGAGATGTAGGCCGAGGCGTATTTCAGCTGATCCGCGAGCGTCCGGGCGTCGTAGGATCCGAGCGCGACGCTCTCCACCCTCGCGCCCCGCGCATGGAGGATTCCGGTCAGAGACTCCAATTCGGACGGGGAGAACATATTGGCATGCGCCTGATCCAGGAGGATGATCGCGCGGGAGGGCGCGGATTCGGCTGCCGCAACGGATGTGGACAGCGGCGGCTGCGGAATGGCGTACGCGCCGTAGTCCGGCGTGGCCGGGGTTTCCGCGCGCCAGAAGATTCCCTGGTAGAACCAGACGGTCCGGGCCAGCACGGGCAGCAGGAACAGCGCGACGGCGATCGGAATGCGGTAGCGTTTCATGGCAGCCTCCTGTCGCTCTCCGGGATGTAAAGGTAGTAGACCCCGGCCGAACGCGGGTAGGGGCTTTGCGATCCGTCTTCCGTTTCAAGGAAGAATCCGTTAACCACCGCGGCGGATTCCGTTCCCAGCGCCAGCGGCCGCAGGTCCCGGGTGTCGAAATTCCAGACGTGCGCCAGCGCGGCGGCCTTTTCGAGCGCCTCCGAGTAGGTGCCCAGCGCGTCGATCAGCCCGAGGCGCAGTGCCTCGCTGCCGATGAAGAGTTTGCCGCTGAGGATATTCTCCGGCGTGGTGAGGAGTTTTTCACCGCGCCCCAGCCGAACCGCTTGGTAGAAACCCTGCTTGAGCGGATCCAGGAGGCGCAGGGTTTCATCCCGCGAGCCGCCGTAGAATTTGTACGGCCCGGTCGAGACGTCGTCCTCGTAGACGGCGGGTGCCGAGGGCAGGACGGTGCGCACGCCCACATTCCCCACTTCCGAGGAAGGCTTGGCGATGATGTAGTCGGCCCCCACCGCCAGGTAGTAGGCGCCGCTGGCGGCCATCGTTTCAATGGAAACCACGACCGGTTTCTTTTCCCGGAGCCGGATCATTTCGAGGTAGAGCGCTTCGGTATCGGCCACCGTTCCGCCGGGGCTGTCCATCACCACCACCACGGCCTGGATCTCGGAATGATCGTAGGCGTAGCGGAATTGTGAAATGATATCGCCGGCCGAGTAGGAATAGATCGCATCGCGCAGGTAGATTGTGCCGACGATCGGGCGCGGGATAAGCAGGCTGACCAGCACCCCCACGGCCAGCGGCAGTGCCAGCCACAGGATGGGATGGGCCAGCGGGTGGGAAAGCCATTTAGTCTTAAAGTTCTCCATTACTGCTCCTTTCTGTAGTATGGATCAACCCATCAGGCAAAAAACCTTGTTTTCAGAATGACGCGCGGACAAGCATAATGGGTTTTGACGGGGGATGCAAACCCGTGCTGTCCTAACCCCCCACTCCCCGCCGAAGACGCGGGTAGTCACCGCCTCTTCGGCTCCCCTCTCCCCCTTCCCCTTACGGGGAAGGGGGAGAGGGGTCGGGGGTGAGGGGGATAGGACAGGACCAGGAGAGATGGATGGGGGTGTGAAGTTACGGCGTCAGCTCGCCGCGCACCGTTTGATACAGGGATTCGGCGCGAAGATCGCGCAGGGTGTAACACCGCGCACCGAGATGCACCGCCAGTTCCCCGGCCAGGCCCTGATCGAAGGCGGCGTGCTCCATATTCACCACGACGCTGCGCAGCTTCTGCGAGCAGATTTCGTCCGCGATCCGGTAGGCTTCGGGCAGCGGAGGCTGGGTCCCGATGGCGACGTTTCCCGCCCCGTCGGTGAGCAGTATCATCAGCGGCATAATTTCGGGATGCGTGATTTTTTCCATCCGGAGGGTTTTCAGCGCCAGTGCCAGCCCCGCCGAGAGCGGCGTCTTCCCGCCGACCGGGATGTCGGCCAGGGCTTTGCGCGCCAGGCTCGTCGAGTGGGTCGGGGGGAGGATCAGGACGGCGCGGTCTTTTTGGAACACCACCAGCCCAACCCGGTCCCGCCGCTGGTACGCATCGGTCAGGAGCGAGAGGATCGCGCCTTTGGTGGCCGTCATACGTTCGGCCACGGCCATCGACCAGGACGCATCGACCACGAACAGGATCAGGTTGCCGGCCTTGCGGACGCGGACCTTGCTGTGAAAATCCGACCGGCGGACGGCGAAGGCCACCCGCTTGCGTTCCTCTTCGCGCTGGGATTGAAAGGGGGCCGCGGCCCGGATGGTGGCGTCGAAGGCGAGATCATCGGCTTTTCCGGGGGTGGGGCGGGATTGCACGTAGCGGCCGCGGCGCTCCTTGGTCCGGGTGCGCGAGCGCCGGCCCTTGGCCTGGCGGGCGAGTTTGTCGAGCGGGGTATCCAGCTTGCGGGCGGTGAAGGGCGCGCCGACTTTGGCTTTCTGACCGCCTTCCCACCAGGGTGCATCCTTGGAATCCGAGGGTTCCGGGGAGCGGGGAACCGAGGGGGTTTCCGAATCGATCTCCTCGCCTTCAGGGGAGGTCAGGCTGTCTTTTTTTTTTCCTTGCCGTCGGGCATGTTCTTGGGAGGGGCGGAAGCGTCGTCTTCCATGGTCGCCAGCTCGGATTGCACCTGCTCGATCTGTTCGTCCAAATTAAACAGGTTTGCCTCGACCTGCTGCAGCGGTCCGTGCTTCAACCGGTGGGGCAGCGCCAGCTCAGCCGCCAGGGCAATGTCGTGATCGGTCAGGGAGGAGCGGCCTTCCAGCGCGGCCTGCGCCCGCGCCGCCTTCAGGATGACCAGGTCCGCGCGATGGCCGTCGACTTTGAGGGAAGTGGTCAATCCCGCGATGGTCAGCAGGTCGCGGGAGGTATAGGCGACGTGATCGACCAGTTCGCGCGCGCTTTCAATCTCCGCCGACATGGAGGCCTCGAGCGCGTGCCACTCCGCGCGGAATCCCTCCGGATCGCCTTCGAAGCGCAGATTGCGTTCCATGATCGCCACCCGGTCGCGCAGGTCGACGATTCCGCGCACATCCACGCACAGGGCGAAACGGTCCAGGAGCTGCGGGCGAAGATCGCCCTCCTCCGGATTCATCGTGCCCACCAGGATGAAGCGGGCCGGATGGGCGAACGAGATACCTTCGCGCTCGACGAGGTTCATCCCGCTGGCGGCCGAATCCAGCAGGATATCCACAACGTGGTCGTCGAGCAGGTTGACTTCGTCGATGTACAGGAGCCCGCGGTTGGCGGCGGCCAGCACGCCCGGTTCGAACCAGCGCTCGCCCTTTTGGATGGCGCGCTCGATATCCATCGTCCCGACCACGCGGTCTTCCGTCGCCGAGACGGGCAGGTCCACGAAGGCGGTGCGGCGCTTTTCCACGGGCAGGGTTTCTCCGCCCGCTTTCCGTTCGCGGCATTCCGTGCACCAGGAAGTGGGCCGGTCGGGGTCGCAGCCGAAACGGCATCCGATGACGGATTTCACTTCCGGCAGCAGCGCCGCCAGAGACCGGGCGGCTGTGGATTTGGCGGTGCCGCGTTCGCCGCGGATGAGTACGCCGCCGATCCGGGGATTGACGGCATTCAACAACAGGGCGCGCTTCATACGCTCCTGACCGGCGATCGCGGTGAACGGGTAAATGTTCGGCATGGCTGTCCTTGGGGGAAAATTATACCGCTCCGGATGCGGAATCCCGGCCGTCTCCGGTTGCGGTTGCCAAAACCTGCGAATTCCCTTTATAATGCCTTACATTTAACTCCCGGAGAAAGATACCTTCATGCAAAACCGTCCGAACCCCAGCCAGGGTGTCGATGCCGAACCCCAAGGCAACGAAACCCCCATGAACGAGCTCTTGCAGGATACGCAAGGAACCGACGTCCCCAAGAAGGGCGAGGTCCGCAAAGGGACCATCGCGCGCGTGACGCCCGCGGAGATACTCGTTTCCATCGGCACCAAATCCGAGGGCATCATCCCGGCCAGGGAACTGGAACGGCTGACGGCCGATGCCCGCGAGAAACTCAAGGAAGGGCAGGAAATCCACGTTTATGTTGTGGTCCCCGAGGATCACAACGGCAACGTCGTGCTCTCTCTTGCCCGGGCCCAGGAGGAAACCGACTGGTCGCAGGCGGAAGATTTGCGGACCAGCCAGGAAGTCTACCAGGGACGCGTGGACGGGTTCAACAAAGGCGGATTGATCGTCAAGGTCGGCAATCTCCGCGGGTTCGTCCCGGCCTCCCAGTTCAGTCTCTCCCGGCGCCATCGCAGCGAAGGGGAAACCGTCGACCAGAAGTGGAGCCGCATGGTCGGTGAGCCGATCTGCGTCAAGGTGATCGAAGTGGACCGCAGCCGGAACCGCCTGATCCTTTCCGAACGGGCGGCCGCCAAAGAATCCCGCGAAAGCCAGAAGGAACGGCTGCTCCTGGAATTGCAGGAGGGCGAGGTTCGCACCGGCCATGTGATCAGCCTGGCCAACTTCGGCGCCTTCGTCGACCTCGGCGGAGCGGACGGGCTGGTTCACCTCTCGGAGATCACCTGGAAACGGATCAGCCATCCGTCGGAAGTCCTCAAGGTCGGCCAGACGGTGAAAGTCAAAGTCATCAGCATGGACCGGGAACGCAAACGGATCAGCCTCTCCATGAAGTCGATGGAAGAGGATCCCTTCACCGTCGCCAGCGGCAAACTGCACGAAGGCCAGCTGGTGAGCGGCACGATCACCAAACTGACCAAGTTCGGCGCTTTCGCGCGCATCGAAGGCTTCGACGACATCGAGGGACTGATCCACATCACCGAACTGTCGGAAAACCGGGTGGAGCATCCCAAGGAAATCGTCCAGGTAGGGCAGGCCCTGACCCTACGGGTGGTCAAGATCGACGTCGAAAGCCGCCGGATCGGCTTGAGCGTCCGCCGGGTGACTTCCGCCCAGTATGCGGATCTGGATTGGGACACCGCCATGAAGGATCTATCCGACTCGGAATCGGGGAAAGAACCGGAGTCGGCGCAAGAGCCGGAATCGGCGCAAGAGCCGGAATCGGCACAAAAGCCCGAATCGGGGAAAGAGTAAGATCCCCCGTCGCAACGGAACCATGGCGCAGGGGTACGGGCACGGTCACCGTGCCCGTACCCCTGCGCTTTTCATTCCGCAACCCTCCGGTATGCCGACCGTATATATCCTTAGGTCAACCCAATGGTCAGCCAATATGCGTTGGGATCTGCCGGGAAAACGGCGGTCGGAAGAACCGGAGCGGCCTTCGAGGTAAAACCTACCGTGGTTGAGATCCAGAAGGAATGGCTGCTCGCGGCTCGCCAGGGGGATGTCGATGCCTTCGGCCGGGTGGTGGACGCATTCCAGAAGCCGGTGTTCAACCTGTGTTACCGGATGCTGGGAAACCCGCAAGACGCCGAGGACGCCGCACAGGAGTCCTTCTGGCGCGCTTACCAGGGCCTTTCCAAATATGATTTCCAGCGGCCATTCGGCACATGGATGCTCTCGATCGCGGCCCATTACTTCATCGACCGGCTCCGCCGCAAGCGGCCGATCCTCCTCTCCCTCGAAAGCCTGCTCCCCGAGGACGATGCGCCCGATCCGACCCCCGACCCGGAAGATCAGACCCACCGCAAACAGGAACAGGAGGCCGTACAGCAAATCCTGTCGGTGCTAGGCCGCGAGGAGAGGGCGATGATCGTCATGCGCTATTGGCACGACATGTCTTACGAGGAAATCGCCCGCTCTCTGAGCGTCTCGGTGGGAGCGGTCAAGAGCCGTCTGCACCGGGCCCGCCATACGCTGGCCGAGCGGTGGCCCACCCACACTCTCTCTCCCGCTTCACCCGGAGGTGGCCATGACTAAACATCTGCCGTACCGCGATTGGATTTTCGAGGAGGAGCCCCTCCCGGCGGATTCCACCCGCGCGCTTCGCCGCCACTTGCAGGAATGTGCGGATTGCCGGATGACCGCCGACGCCTGGGAATCCGCGCGGCAAAGCCTGACAACCGCCGGCATGCAATCGCCGCGGTCCGGGTTCACCGCCCGGTGGAAGGCGCTGACCGCCGAACGGGTCCGGACTCCCAGCCGGCGCCCGGCTTGGGCGATGCTGGCCGCCAGCTCGGCCGGATCGCTGATCATGGCGCTGGCGCTGGCGGTTCAAACCTCCGCCCAGGGATTTTCCCTGGCCGGCGTGTTTTCCCGCGACCTCTCGGCCGCGGCCGGAGCGCTCGAGGATTGGATGGATACGACCAGCTCGCTCGGCGCCTTCCTAACCATCGTTTCCCGGTCCATCCCCCCCGCTTGCTATCTCTTTGCGATTTTCTTCGTCAGCCTGATCGGGATCCTCTGGCTGCTGTTGTTCGTCCGGACGAATGCGCGGGGAAAGAAATCATGACTTCATGCCGCAACGGTTTCCGGACCGTCCTGGTTCTGGGATCGTTCCTCTTTACGGGGGCGGTGGTCCAGCCCGGAACGGGCGGAATTCTCTTCCGGGATTCGCTCACCGTATCCGCCCCGCAGATTTATTCGGGCAACCTGATCGCCGTGGACAGTTCGATTACGATCGAGCCGGGATCCACGTTCGAGGGCAATATCATCCTGATCGGCGGGTCGCTGGAATCAGCCGGGATAATCAACGGCGATATCGCTTCCCTGGATGCGGCGGTCCATTTCACCCAAACCGCCGTGATGAGCGGAACCCTGGCCAGCCTCGGATCAGAGCCCGTGCTCGATCCGGGAGCCGATATTACCGGTACGGTGCAGACGATCGGAGGATTTTCGCGGCCGCCCACGGTGACGGCGGGCGAAGCGCCTGAAGCGGAACCCGGAATTGTCGAAATCTGGTACAAAGTCAGCGTTGTCCTCTTCCGGGTGTTCCTGTTGTCGGCGGTTGCCATCCTGATCGTGCTGTTCCTCCCGGTTCCGGTGGAACGCGTGGCGCGCACGATCATCGTCAAGCCCGCGATCTCGTTCCTGATCGGCCTGTTGACTACCCTGGCCGCGATGGCGCTGTCCCTGCTCCTGGCGTTGACGGTTTGCCTGTCGCCCATAAGCGTATTGGGAAGCATCGTCGTTCTGGTCGCGGCGTTGCTCGGCTGGGTGGCGATGGGGCGGGAGATCGGCCGGCAGGTGTGCGCCATGCTCGGCGTCAAAGCGCACCCGGCGGTCCTGGCGGGGATCGGGACCGCGATCCTCACCCTGGTCGCGAGCGTGTTCGGATATATCCCCTTCGCAGGCCAGATCCTTGTGCTGCTGGTGATCGCCTTCGGTTTGGGGGCGGTGGTGCTGACGCGTTTCGGCGGACCGAATTATCTGATCCTGGCTGAGACGCCACCGCAAGATCGACCATAGACGACGGACCATGGACGATGGCCGATTATTATTATTATTATTGGAATTGTGCGCGCGGTGGATGAGGAAAATCCTGACGATTGACGATGGACAGTGGACGATAGCCGATAACAGTTATTGGAATTATTTCCACGGCATGTGAAAAACAATCCCCTCCAACAAATTCCACCCGATCGCGAAGAAGAGGATCACAGATAATGAACGGCCGTGGTCCATCGTCCATGGTCGATGGTCGATGGTCGATTTCAAATCGGCCGCAGAACGCGGTCGGCTCGCAGGCGTTTGAATAGAAGCGAAGTGCCGGGCACTTGCGATTCCTGCGCGGCTTCCTCCCAGGCTTTAACGCCCAGTTCGCTGATCTTGCTCGCGGCATACCCGGCCGCCTTCCAAGCCCCGGCTTTGGCCAAAGCCGGATCCGGATAAATAACCGCGGCTTCGCTCTGCAGATCGGCGGACGCCGTCTCCATTGCCGTGATCAGCATCCGCAGGGATTGGTCAACCGGCGCATCCGGAGCCAGGACGATCTCGTCGGCGCGGGTCACGAGGTTGTCCACCTGCCAGCCGATGGCGCCGATCATATCCCCGTCCTGTTCGAGGAGGAAATACGCCTTCTGCCCGAACGCGGCCATGATGTCGGCCCGGGTGAGCGGTGTGGCGGGTTTGCGCATTTTGTTGAGGAAGGCGGCGATCAGGTCCGCGTCGTTTGGGCGGCCGCGGCGTATGGCAAGTTCTCCGTGCACAATCGGCA
>CAZYSF010000627.1:0-3837 GCA_964649635.1 uncultured Anaerolineales bacterium
CGGGGATGGGATTAATTGGGAATCTCGCGAAATTAGAGAGAAAAATCTGGTTTATTGAAGTCGATGCTTTTGCCTTGATCGTGGTGTACCTCGCCAGCCTTTGGCTGCTTTATGCTCACGGTTGAGATTTGCAAATAACGAATCAGTGGAGGGAAAGCCCGGGAGGGTTACCCGCAGGATTCTTCCCGGATACGGAGAGGAGACCCGGAATATGTTGATCAAGGATTGCATGAAACGCAACGTTATTTCCATACCTGCAGAGGATACGGTCGCCGAGGCTGCCCGGGTCTTCGTCAAGCACCATGTGGGCGTTCTGCCGGTGGTTAACGCCGGGCGGAAGCCGGTCGGCATCCTGCGCTTGCAGGATTTGTTGACGCTGGAACTTCCCGATTTCGTAAGCCTGGTGGCGGATCTGGATTTTGTCCACGATTTCGGCGCGGTGGAAACCACCCGCCCGGCGCCCGAATTGCTGGCCCGGCCGGTCACCAGCCTGATGCAACCGATCGTCACCGTGGGGGAAGACAGCGGATTATTGCGCGCCTATTCGCTGATGCTCAAGGACGACCTGCACGACATTCCGGTGACCGATCCGGAAGGGGTCCTGGTCGGGATCGCCTCGCGCGTGGATGTGGCTGCCGCGGTGCTTTCCAGCTGGCAGGAGCGTAAAGGGAAGACGCCATGATCAACGGAATTGTCGCGGCGGTAATTTTTATTCTGTGCCTGGCCATTATCTTCGCCGAAAAAATCCACCGCACGACGATCGCGATTACCGGGGCGATCCTGATGGTCGCCGCGGGGAGCCTGATGGGATTCTATTCGGAACCGGAAGCGATCGCGGCGGTCGATTTCAACACGCTCGGATTGCTGCTCGGGATGATGATCCTGGTGGCGATGCTCGAACCGACCGGCTTGTTCCAGCTGATCGCCGTGTGGGCCGGCCGGATCTCCAAAGGCCGCCCGGTGCGGTTGCTGATCCTGCTGGGATTGGTGACGACGGTCCTTTCGATGTTTCTCGACAACGTGACCACGGTGGTGTTACTCGCCCCGGTGACGATATTGATCTGTGAAATCCTCGGCATCCATCCGATCCCGTTTCTTGTGGCGGAGGCGCTCCTGGCCAACACCGGCGGCGTCGCCACACTGATCGGCGACCCGCCCAACATTCTGATCGCCTCCGCCGCCGGTTTTACCTTCAATGACTTCCTCGTTAATTCCCTCCCATTGATCCTTGTCGTCTGGCTTGTGGCTTTGGGCATGTTGAGGATACTTTTCCGGAGGGAACTGGCCGTCATGCCCCCGAATGCCGAGGCGGTATCCCGGCTTAACCCGTCCGAGGCGCTGGATGACCCCAAAACGGCGCGGCGCATCCTGATTGTGCTCGCGGCGGCGGTCGGATTGTTTTTCTTCGAGGACCTGTTGGGAGTCAGTCCGGCGTTTATCGCGCTCAGCGCGGCGTCCGCCGCCATGATCTGGGTCCAACCCCCGATGAAGAAGATGCTGGAACGGATCGAATGGAACGTCTTGCTGTTTTTCACAGCCCTGTTCGTGCTGGTGGGCGGTTTGGATGCCGCCGGAGTGCTTGGCGGGGCGGCGAATTTGCTTACGTATTTTCAGGGAGTTCCACCGGTGGTCTTTGGCATAATGGCCATCTGGGTGATCGCGCTGCTTTCCGCGCTGGTGGATAACATTCCGATCACGATCGCCCTGATCCCCGTCATCCAGCAACTGGGAGAGAACGGCGTGGATATCGCCCCGTTGTGGTGGGCGCTCGCCTTCGGCGCCGGGCTGGGCGGCAACGGGACGATCGTCGGCTCGACGGCCAACATCATCGTCGCATCCCTCTCGGAGCGCACCCGTACCCCGATCACTTCGAAATTATGGAATAAACGCGGCCTGCCGGTGATGCTTGGAACGTGCGCGGTGATTTCGATCCTCTATGCGCTGTGGTTCCCCCTTTTCTCGCGATAATCGTCCAAACGCGGAATAATCGCAAAAAAAAGAGCCCGGCAGGTAAAATGCCGGGCTCTTTGCCATAACCACGGAAAAAAATTAAATATCCAAATTCTTCACGTCCTTGGCGTGGGTCTGGATGAACCGCCGGCGCGGCGGGACGGCCGCGCCCATCAGCATGTCGAATGTCCGGTCGGCCTCGGCCGCGTCGTCGATCGAGACCTGCAGCAGCGTCCGGGTTTGCGGATCCATCGTCGTATCCCACAACTGCTGCGGGTTCATTTCGCCCAACCCCTTATAGCGCTGGAGGGTGACCTTTTCCATCCCGCCGGCTTCCTTGACGGCGCGGTCACGCTCGCCGTCGGTATAGACGTATCGCTCTTTGCCGCCTTTGCCTTTGCCCTCCACCCGGTAGAGCGGCGGCTGGGCGATGAAGAGGTGCCCCTCTTCGATCAGACGCTGCATGTAGCGGAAGAAAAACGTCAGCAGCAGGGTGCGGATATGCGAGCCGTCGACATCGGCATCGGTCATGATGATCACCCGCCCGTAGCGCAATCCGGTCAGGTCGAAAGAATCTCCGATGCCCGTTCCGAGCGCGGAAATCAGGGCGCGGAACTCATTGTTGCCCAAGACCTTGTCGAGCCGGGCGCGTTCGGTGTTCATCACCTTGCCGCGCAATGGAAGGATCGCCTGGAAGTGGCGGTCCCGCCCCTGCTTGGCCGAGCCGCCGGCGCTGTCGCCCTCGACGATGTAAAGCTCGGCCTTTTCGGATTCGCGTTCCGAGCAATCCGCCAGCTTCCCGGGCAGGGTCATGCTTTCCAGCGCGGACTTGCGGATCACCAGGTCGCGGGCCTTTTTTGCGGCATCGCGCGCGCGGGCCGAGGTCAGGCATTTTTCGACGATGCTGCGCCCCTCGCGCGGATTTTCCTCGAGGAAGGCGCCGAAGGCGTCGCTGACCACCTGCTGAACGATGGTCTGGACCTCGGGGTTCATCAGTTTGACTTTGGTTTGGCTTTCGAATTGCGGGTCGCGGTGTTTGACCGAGACGATCCCGGTCAACCCTTCGCGCGTGTCGTCGCCGGAGAAGTTCGGGTCGCCTTCTTTGAGCAGGCTGGCCTTGCGCGCGTAATCGTTGATCGTGCGGGTAAGCGCCGCCCGCAAGCCGGTCATGTGGGTCCCACCGTCGACGGTGTTGATCGTATTGGCGAAGGAATACACCGATTCAGAGTAAGCATCGGTGTACTGGACGGCGACCTCCACCCCGATGTTCTCGACCTCTTTATTGGCGTAGACCGCCGGGTGCAGCGTTTCCCGGTTGCGGTTCAGGTAGCGCACGAACGAAAGGATCCCTCCTTCGAAGAAGAAGGTGGTTTCCTGGCCGGTGCGTTCGTCTTCGAGCGCGATGGTGATCCCGCGGGTGACAACAGCCCTCTCCCGGAAGCGCGTGGCCACCGTTTCAAACCGGTAGGTTTCCTCGCCCTTGAATATTTCCTTGTCGAACCGAAAGGTGGTTTTCGTGCCGGTTCCGGCGCCGGGCGCTTTGCCGATCGCCGCCACCGGCGCCTTGGGTTTGCCGCGTTCGTAGCGCTGAAAGTGGACCTTTCCGTCGCGGCGGACTTCGACCTCGCACCACTCTGAAAGCGCATTCACCGCACTGACGCCCACCCCGTGCAGGCCGCCGGACACCTTGTAGGATCCGCCGCCGAATTTGCCGCCCGCGTGCAAGGTGGTCATGACCACCTCGAGGGCGGACTTCTTCTGCGTAGGGTGGGGCCCCACCGGGATACCCCGGCCATTATCGGTTACGGACACCGTGCTATCGGCATGAATGATGATCTCAATGCGGTCGCACGCCTCGGCCAGGGCCTCATCGATGGCGTTATCGAC
>CAZYSF010000628.1:0-5258 GCA_964649635.1 uncultured Anaerolineales bacterium
TCGGGCTGCTGAACCCGATGCTCGCCGCCGGCGCGATGGCATTTTCCTCTGTGTTTGTCGTGACCAACAGCCTGCGGCTGCGGGGATTCCGGAGGTAAACCTTTTCACCGCAAAGCCGCAAAGGGGGCAAAGAAGTCCTGAAATAGTAAAGACAAAAGCAAATTGGGTCCGGAAAAGCAACTCCGGGCCCTTTTTTATGGAAGAAAAATCCGATTGCCATGCGGCCATGGAAATTTGTGTCCGTGATCCGGAAAATGAACCCGGAAAATTCCACCGCAAAGCCCGCCCTGGTCGGGCTGGGCCAGAGGCGCAAAGGCCGCCAAGTTATATCAAAAAAACTTTGCGTCCTTTGCGCCTTTGCGGTGAGAACCTTCTCTCTTTGATATACAATTCAACCCATGCCCCCGAGGTACCGCTACCCCGCGCGGATCACATTTTCCATCCTCCTGGATTTTCTTTTTGGGCGAAAACGCTCCTTTGCCGCAGACGCCCTTCGGCTGAGTAAAGGCATCCGACGATTGGATGTCTCCGGTCCGATCCCGGACGGGCCGGGGCCGTACCTCTTCCTCGTCAATCATTATTCGAGCGCCCGCTTTCGCGCCTGGTGGATCGCCATCGCCCTGGCGGCCGCATGCCGGCGCGAGCTGCATTGGGCGATGACCTCCGCCTGGACCTACCCGGATGCGCTCCGCGCGCGCCTGATCACGCCGCTGACGGAATGGGCGCTCTCGCGGGCCGCGCGCATGTACTCCTTCACGCTCATGCCGCCGATGCCGCCGCGCGAAGGGGATGTGGAGGCGCGCGCGGCATCGGTCCGCCGGATCCTGCGCCTGGCGCGCCGGGAAAGGCCCTCGATCGGGATGGCCCCCGAGGGAATGGATTCACCCGGCGGCAAATTGATGCAACCGCCCTCCGGTGTTGGCCGCTTCATCGGCCATCTGGCCGGCGCGGGCTACACGCTCATCCCGGCCGGAATGCACGAAACGGAAGATGCCTGCCGCCTGCGGTTTGGCGCCGCTTTCACGCTGCCGCCGAATATGCCCGCCGACCCGGAGGCCCGCGACCGGGAAACGGGTAAAATCGTGATCGAAAAAATCGCGGAACTATTGCCGAAAGATCTGTCCTAACCCCCTCTCCCCCTTCCCCGTAAGGGGAAGGGGAGAGGGGTGCCTGAGCAACGGTGTTCTTCCGATGCGAAGGCGGGGTGAGGGGGTTAGGACTTCGGAGGATTTATGCGCAAAATCCCCGTCTGGGAATTCTTCACGCTCAACGCCTGCTTCTTCGGGCTTTCGTTCATGTGGAACAGCCTGCATATCATTCTGCTCCCGGCGATCCTGCTGCTGTACGTCTCGGACGATCAGAAAAACACCGTCCTCGGCCTGCTGACCGCGGCGGGGATGGTGATCGCGATGATTGTCCAGCCGATCGCCGGGGCGATCAGCGACCAATGGGCGTCCCGTTGGGGCAGGCGGCGGCCGCTCATCTTTGCTGGAACGCTGCTGGATTTGATCTTCCTCGGCGTGCTGACGGTTGCCGGCGGCATTCCGGGACTCGCAATCGGGTACGTCGGGCTGCAGTTCACCTCCAACACGGCTCACGGACCGCTGCAGGGGCTGCTCCCGGATCGGGTGCCATCCGAGCAGCTCGGGCGCGGCAGCGCGTGGAAGAGCGCGCTGGATATGCTCGGGCTGATTGCGGCTTCGCTCCTGATGGGAAGGTTCCTGCGGACAGACGGCTCCAACTGGCCGGCGTCGATCGCGGTTGTCACGGCCGTGCTGGTCGTGGGCGCCGTGATCACCCTGATCGGCTCGCGCGAGGAAGACAGCCGGCATCAGGTGGCCACCGGGCCGCTGTATCTGCCCGTATCGGAAATGTTCCGCGTGGATTGGAAAAGCGCGCCGGGCTTCGCCGGTTTGATCCTATCGCGATTCGTGTTCCTGGCCGGCGTTTACGGCGTGCAGGCGTTTGCGCAGTATTTCATCCGCGACACGCTGGGAGTGGCCGATCCGGTCGCGCTGACGGGGGACCTGATGGCGGTGATCGCGGTCTCCCTGACCGCCTTCGCCTTCGGCAGCGGCTGGTTGTGCGACCGCTTCGGCCGCAAACCGCTCCACGCAGCGGCCGCGATTCTCGTCGCGGGCGGAAGCTTGCTGATGATCCTGGCCCAGTCGCCCTCCGCGGTCCTTATTTGCGGGAGCATCATCGGCGCCGGCGCGGGCGTGTTCATCACCTGCAACTGGGCGCTGGCCACCGATCTCGCGCCGCAGGCCGAAGCGGGGAAATTCCTCGGCCTGACCAACCTGGCGACCGCCGGCGCGGCTGCGTTCAGCCGGATGACCGGGCCGGTCCTCGATTGGCTTAACAATTTGCGGCCCGGGGAATCGCTCGGGTATACGGCCCTCTTCATTTCGAGCGCGGTATTCGCGCTGCTGGCGCTGGTCGTGCTGGTCCGGGTTCCGGAAGGGTACCGGCGAACGGGTAAGCCCGCATGATCATCTCCATCGGAAAGCGGATTGCGCTCGTCCTCTCCGCCGGCTACATCCTGATGTTCTTTTCGGAGCACATGTTCTGGGCGCGGTTCCGCCCGGAAAGCGACAGCCTGGGCAACTATATTTCCACGTGGATTGCCTATTCGCTGGCGGGCTACGCGGCGCTGGCGGTGGTCTCGATCTTCCGCGTGCGCCGCGCGGCGGGGGTATTCCTGGCCGGGGCGGTCTTCGGCTGGCTGCTCGAAGGCGTGGTGGTCGGAACGACGTATGAGATGCTTCCGCTGTCCATCTCTTTCACCGGCCTGGCCTGGCACGCGCTGATCAGCTTCGCGATCGGCCTGTGGGCGCTGCCGGAAATTCTGAGCCGCCGCCGCAATCTTCTCATCCCGGCAGTCATCGGGATCGGGTTATTCTTCGGCGGCTGGGCGATCAACTGGAATGCGAATCCGGATGAGTATCACGCTTCTGCGGCGGAATTCGTCCTGTTCGCGGCGGCCGCGACCGCGCTGCTGATCCCCGCCTACGGAACCTTCACCGCGCTGCGCCGGTCGCCGATGCGGATTCATCCGGCCGAGGGGGGCGCGCTGATCCTGGTGGCGCTATTCTTCTTTGTTTTTCGCGCCGCCGCCCAGCCGGTCGCGCTTTGCGTCCTGCCGGTTTTGATGGGGATAACGGTTGCAGCCCTATGGTGGAACCGCCGCAAGGAGACGGCCGGCAGCCTGCTGGCCGACCCGCTGCCGCCCGTGCCCGCCCGGGCGCTGATCGCGTTTCCATTAATGGGCGTTGCCGCTGCGGGAGTCTGCGTACCGGCGACCTGGCTCGGATGGAAAATAGAAACGAATATTATTTTCTATCTGCTGCTCATGCCGCTGGGATTCATTTTGTTTTTTATATCGCTGTGGCGGATACTGCGAGGACCTGATCGTCATGCCCGCGTGGTCTAGGCGGGCATCCAGGAACACCTTGAATAGTGACCGTAACCCAAACCCTGGATCCCCGCCAGGAACGCGCGGGGATGACGAACTTATGTCATGCACGCGGGCATGACGATCAAACTGCCGCTGAGTTCCAGACACTTTGATAGAATATCCATTAACTCCATGCTGCCTTTTTTCCATCCATCCAAGGAGGACACCATGCGAAGATATGGCATCATCGCTTTGCTTTTCCTGGCCGGCCTGGGCTGCGTCTGCCCGGCGACGAGCGGGATTACGGGAACGCTGGAAGCCATGCAGGGCACCATCGGCGCCGCGATGACGGAGGGTCCCGCGCTGTTAACCGGCATGCCGGCGACCCTCAGCGCGATTGCGAAGGTACCTGGCGCCGGGCAGCCGGGGATCATCCGCGGCCGCCTGAGTTATCCGAGCGAATACCTTCCGGGGCAGAGGATTATCGCCTTTGACACGGCCACGATGGATATCGCGGCGGAGGTAACCACGGAGGACGGCCAGGGAGAATATGAGCTCAGCGCTCCGGCCGGGGATTATTACGTCGTCGCCTATACACTCGACGGCAGCCTCTCGGCCGGTTATTCCCAGGCGGTGCCGTGCGGATTATCGGCCGATTGCACCGACCACAGCCTGATCCCGGTCCATGTCAACGCGGGCGAAACCGTCAATGATATCGATCCGCAGGATTGGTACGCGGAAGAGGGCGCCTTCCCGCCGATGCCGTAGATGGAATTCCCTGAATTCGAGAAATCGCACGGGTTTCCGTGCGATTTTTTTAATTGTGACAGGGTGGAAACACGGATGTTTACCCCACCCGGCTCATGTATTCCCTCGACGGCGCGGCGCTTGCCTCCGGATCGGCGGACGGCACGGTGCCTGTTGTGGGACATGACGGCGATCCTTGGAAACTAGTAATAACAAGCGTCATCCGATTGAATTAAAACCGTCCTAACCCCCTCTCCCCGTCTTCGACCTGAAAGATCACCAGGTCTCAGACTCCCCTCTCCCCCTTCCCCGTAAGGGGAAGGGGGAGAGGGTGGCCGAAGGCCGGGTGAGGGGGTTAGGACAGGCGCGACTCCGGCTGAAAAATAATCCCCGTAAGGGGAAGGACATACTCTGTCAAGAGGCAGAATTGAAAATAGGAGTGATCCACTCTCGGGAACAAAACCCGAGTTTTGTCCGATAGGAGTGGAACATAATGGCGCTTGTCCAGAACGCCGCTCTCGTTCCAATATGAATTGGAAATGATCAGGATCTTCGAACGCGATCTGCACGGTCTCTTAGATGCCGGTTTTCGTCATAGGGTGTTTGCGTTTGCCAGAGCGTCCACAATACTGCCAACCAGCGATTGGCCAGGCAACGATGCGCATGGGAATCGCTAGAACAACGCGGCCGGACCTGTTGGAAGTACATTTGCGCCCATGGCGACTCCGCCAGGGAAGCCCGCGCCCATTGCTGAGCGATGGTGCGGAACTCGTGATCGCAGGAGCGGCGAAATTTCACGTGCCTCCGTTTCCCGCTCGCTTCCGTCACCGGACATGTTCCAGCTAGCATCTGCAGCGACGATGGCGAAGGAAACCGGTCAGGATCTTCCCCGACCTTCGCCAGGAGAGCCGGAGCCAGGTAGGCCCCCGCTCCCGGCAGGCTGGAAAATACCAATGCCAAGGGATGTTGCTCGAATATTACTTTGAGTTCCTTGAGCGCTTGGTATTTGGCGCGGACCAGAGCCAGAGTCGTCTCGGAGGTATGAACAATAATATTCCGAAACGCCTCTGCCGTTTCCGGATCGGCTTGGAGCGCATTCTCCTGCAAACGGGCG
>CAZYSF010000629.1:0-2067 GCA_964649635.1 uncultured Anaerolineales bacterium
CGATGGAAGATCCACATTCGGGCGGTGCAATGAGTGTTTCTTTCTCGCCGGATTCGAAATTGTTGGCATCGGCATCGTCCGACGGAAAAATTAATATCTGGAATGTCTCGGACGGCATTTTGATGAAATCGCTTGCTGGACATACCGATCAGGCCTTCAGTGCGTCCTTCTCGCCGGATGGAAGCATCTTGGCTTCGGGATCAAAGGATAATACCGTCCGTTTATGGGGTATTGCTGATGGCATGCTGAAATTGACTATTGAAGGTCATAAGTTTGCTATTACCAGCGTCTCATTTTCTCCGGATGGAAAATTGTTGGCTTTCGCATCTTTGGACGGCACGATCAATCTTTGGGGGATAACCGGATCCGGCGCCGGATAGCTTCTGGCCAAGCTCGAGGCCGCCGGCGCGAGCGTCGAAGTCAAGTAACTCCGTCCGAAATAAAACAGGAAACCCCCGCAAGGGGGTTTTTTGTTTTTGGTAGATCAATATCGCCACAAAAAGCACAAAAGACACAAATTTATTTTCACAAGTTGAAACCTCTGAAGATGTCACCTGAACGCAGCGAAGAATCTAGAAATGCAGAAACAGATGCTTCACTGCGCTCAGCATGACACTCTTTTTCAGAGGTTTCAAGTTTTATTTTTCTTTTTTATTTTGTGCTTTTTGTGCCTTTTGTGGCTTCATGTATCTTTTTCCTTCCCCATCCGAACCGTCACTTTGTGCATCACCAAGCTGCGGTCCAGCGCGATCTCCCCGCCCGGGATCTCCAGGCCGTCCAATGCCACGCGGACCACGCCGTGCTCGCAATGCTCCGGGTTCTCCACCCGGATTTCATATACGGCCTCCCCGTGATGATAGCGAATCTGGAACCCGTCCCACCAGCCGGGAATGGCCGGATCGATCCGCATCCGCTCGCCCAGGATCTTCAGCCCCAGTATCTCCTCAATCCATACCCGGTACATCCAGCCCGCGGAGCCCGTGTACCAGGACCAGCCGCCGCGGCCGGTGAGGCCGTCCGCATGATAGATATCCGCGGCGGCGGCGTACGGCTCCAGCCCGAAGCGCCAGACAGAAGCCGGATCCCGCGCGCGTTCGACCGGATTTATCATCCGCAATATTTCCACCGCGCGGCCTCCCGCTCCCTGCCGGGCCAGCGCCATCGCCAGCCAGACCGCAGCGTGCGTGTATTGGCCGCCGTTCTCGCGGACGCCCGGCGGATACGCCTGGATGTAGCCGGGGAACGGTTTGAAATCCTGGAAGGGCGGATCGAACAGCAGCACCAGGGCATCGTCTTTCCGCACGAGATTCTTCCAGGCCGAATCCAAAGCCTTTTCGGTCCGCGCCGGATCGGCGGCGCCGCTGATCCGGGCCCACGATTGCGGCAGTGAAAAAATCCTGGCTTCCGAGGATTCGCTTGTCCCCAGCCGCGTGCCGTCGTCGAAGAAGGCGCGCAGATACCACTCGCCGTCCCAGGCCGCTTTTTCTAGCTGCCCAATGAGCGCGGCACCCGTGCGCTTGTACTTCCGCGCGAGCTCCGGGCGCGACATCCGTTCGGAGAGTTCGGTCATGCCCTGCAGGACGTCCGCCAGGAACCAGCCCAGCCAGACGCTTTCTCCCTCACCGCCGGCCCCGACCCGGTTCATCCCGTCGTCCCAGTCGCCGGTGCCCATCTTTGGCAGGCCGTGCGTGCCGAAGGCCAGCTGCCGATCGACGGCCCGGCGGCAATGTTCGAACAGCGTGGCCTGCTCCAGCGTCGTCTCCGGCTGACCGTAACTCTCCGCCTGATTTTTCTCCAGCTCCGGCCCCGACAGGAATGGGATCTCGGTCTGGAGGATGGCGGCCTCACCGGTCACGCGCACATATTGGGCCGCGGCATACGGCAGCCACAGCAGGTCGTCGGAAATCCGCGTGCGCACGCCGGCGCCGCCCGGCGGATGCCACCAGTGCTGCACGTCGCCGTCCAGGAATTGCCGGCCCGCCGCGCGGAGAATGTGTTCGCGGGCCAGTTCGGGATGCGTGTACAGGTGCGCCAGGCAATCCTGCAGCTGGTCGCGGAACCCGTAGG
>CAZYSF010000630.1:0-12938 GCA_964649635.1 uncultured Anaerolineales bacterium
CCAAAAAGCGACGGCACGGCGGCTTACTCCACCAATGCCGGCCCGGTCGCGACGATGAACGCTTTGCGGACCGCATTCATCCAGCAAACCGCCCAAGCCCGGGGTGACAGCGGCACCCCCACCGGCGCGACGAACACGTCGTCCTTCTCGACCGTCGCGGTGACGCCCACGGTGGAGACTACCCCCGGCGCTCAGGATACGCCCGCAACCGTCCCGACCGCGACTCAAGCGGTCAAGCTTCCCTCGGCGCCCACATCCACCCCGGGCGTCCCGGCGACCTACAAGATCCATGAGGGCGAGACGATCTATTGCCTGGCCCGGCGGTTCGACATCGACCCGGTTGACATCCTTGCGGTGAACAACAATGATCCGGATGTGTATCCGGATGATGTCATCTCCATTCCGCAAGCCGGCGATCCCTTCCCCGGCGAGCGCGCGCTGCACCCGCACACCGCGAATATGACCTTTACCGTCACGGCGGATTACAACACGATCTACAAGATCGGCTGCTATTTCGGCGATGTGGACCCGAACCGGATCATCGCCGCCAACAGCCTGAAGGATCCATTCACCCTGAGCTCGGGTCAGAAGATCGTCATCCCGTAGGGATTGGTTCTTTCCGTAATCCAAAAGAAGCGGCGAAAGCCGCTTCTTTTTTTATCCGGTTGCGTTGGCTATTAATTCAGGGGTTCCGCGCAGAAATGCGTTTCTTCCATTTTGCATAGGTCGAAAAGAAATGCACCCACCATGGCGACAGGCGCCCGAACACGCGCGCGCCGCGCAGCGCGGCCAGCAGCGAAGGGCCGTCGTGGAAGGGCGGGAGTTCCAGCCCGCACGCGCCCAGTTCGAATGCGGCATGCGCGTCGCTCCCCGCCGTGACAGGGAGGTTCCGGCTGCGCGCGAACTCCGCGGCGCTGCGGTTGTCCCCCGCGAACAGGCAGCGCGCGTTGAACCCCTCAACGGCATCCACCTTTGGCGCGATCCGCGCCAGCGCGTCCGTCTTCCAGGCGCCGCGCCGGAGCCGGTCGAATGGATGCGATACGCTGATGACCGCGCCCTGCTCCCGCAGCCGGGTGATCGCGTCTTCGGGGGTCAGGCCTTTTGGGATTTCCTCGCGGACGTAATAGCCCAGCAGCTCCCCCTCGCGGGTCATGATCTCTTCGCCCGGGATGATCAGATCCGGCGCCAGCGAAAAAGCATCCCGCGCGCCGCGGATCGTATTATGGTCGGTCACCGCAATCCGCTGCAATTCCGCCCGCCGGGCGGAATCCACAAAGGAGCGGATGGCGGCCAATCCGTCCTTCGAGTACGCGGTATGGGAGTGAAAATCCACGCGCCAGAGTTCGGTCATCGAGATTTTTCCTTTAGCGGGGGGCCTGAAAGCGGCGGGTGTGTCATTGCGAGCGACCCCTTCGATTCCCCTCAGGGCAGGCTCCGGGAGCGAAGCAATCTCCCGGTTCCAAAAAAAAGGCAGATTGCTTCGACTGCCCGGGTTGGGGTAGGCCGGGGTCGCTTCGCTTCTCGCAATGACTTCTCGCCATTCTTTCGGCCTCTATAAGGCCGGATTCTCCTGCGTCGAGCCGGAAGGATTCGGCATTTCCCGCTTCCATAATTGGGGCGTAACGGACCAGACGATCAGTCCCAGGGCGACGCCGAACCACAAGGTTGCCAGCCGGATCAGCAGCGTGGCCGCCCCGGCCGTGGCGGAATCCGCCGTCACCGTCAGGAGCAGCAATCCGGTGATGCTGGCCTCCGCCGCGCCCACTCCGCCGGGAAGCGCAGACACCGAACCCACCAGCGTGGAAACCGCCAGGATAAAAACCGCGCTTGAGAGGGTTGCGGCGGATGCCGGAAGCCCCAGCCCGAGCAGGATCAGATAAAAACCGACGCCCTCTCCGAGCCACGAAACGGTCCCCAACGCGACCGCAAAGAGCAGCGGCTGCGGCTGCAGCAGCCGGTAGCCGGCCTCATAGAATTCGCGCAGCGAATGGATCCTGGATCCGAGGACCGGCAGGCGTTCCATCGCCCGGAGGATCGCCAGCATCAAGGGGCGGATTTGGGAGACGACGACGATCCCGAGCGATACGACCAGCGTGCCCAGAAACGCCGGCCATAAAACAGGAACGCTGAATACGCCGAGCGCCGAAAGCGCCAGCACCGCCAGGCCGTCGCTGAAGCGTTCCGCCAGCACCACCGGCAGGCCGCGCGAAAAGGGAACGCCGCTCCACTCCGAAAGCCAGAGCGCCTTCAGCGCTTCGCCGACCTTGCCCGGGGTCATCGCCAGGGGAAAACCGGCGACAAACAACCTTGCGCTTGCGGAAGAGGAAAGATCCCGGGCACCGATCCGGCGCACGTAGTAATGCCATTTGACGAAGCGCAGGAGATAATTGAAGAGGGTGCATCCGAGCGCGAGGGGAAAAAACTCCCACCGGAAGCGCAAGAAGACGTTCCCCGGCGAGGAAAGATCGGACCAAAATGCCAGGCCGAGCATCACCAGGATGCCCAAACCGAGGCCGATCAGAAGGCGGTTGCGAAGTTTATACACAGGGGACCTTTGGATAATCTAAAAGATTTTACCGCAATCGAAGTGGCTTCAGGCGAGGGATAGATTCCTTCACGATTCGCGGTTATAATAAAATACAATCAATTATTCCAAAGCCATCATTTATGATGGGGAGGCGAATCCATGGGTCGCTTTTTCTCATTTATGGCGGGGTCTGTTATGGGCGCGGCCGTCGGCGCGGCGATGGCGCTCCTGCTCACGCCGTACTCCGGCGAAGAACTGCGCGAACTGGCGCGGGAAGCGGCGTACACCAAGCGCGAGCAACTGGAAGCACGGATGCGCGAGCTGCAGGAATCGCGCAAGCGATCCCCGGCCCCCGAAGAAGAAGTCTGATAAAAAAGAGGCTGCGCATCGTTCGCGCAGCCTCTTTTTATTTAATCGTTCTCCGATTCAGCGGAGGATTACAAACTGGTAAGCCGCCTTCTGGCGGGTGTAGCGCGCGGTGCCAAGCACGATCAGGTACACCTCTTCGTTCTCCCCGGCGGTGACGGTCATGCCGCCGGACATGCGGTCGTCCAGATTAAGTTCTTCCACGGAAATCCCCGATCCCCTGCGGACCACCAGCACGCGGTAGCCTTGCGGCAGGACGTTCTGAATCCGCACAAACCCCCGGGCGTCCCAGCCGTCCAGACCGCCCTCAAAATCCGTCGCATAGCCGATTTCCGGAATGCGGATGTTGTCCACCAGCAGGCCCTCGCCGTTGAGGGCGGCGTCGGTGATGTATTCGAACCGGACGAGTACTTGCTTTCCGGCGTATGCGGACAGATCCGCCGACTCGGTGACCCAACCGGAGTTGGTTTGATCCTCGCTGACGCCCGTCCATCCCCATCCATAACTGTTGCCCTGGGGGTTGGAACTCGTTCCATACTTTGTGCGCAGGATCTTCCAGGTCTGCCCGCCGTCGGTGGATGTTTCCAGGTAGGCGTAATCCCAATCTTCCTCGATATCGAACCACACATCGAATTCCAGGGTGGCGGGCTCGCCCGCGGGAAGATTGAACGCGCGGGTCAGAGTCATGTCGGATTCGTCGCCGCGGTTGGACCAAACGTAGTACTTGCCGTCCCCGGCTTCGACCGGCAAGACCTTCTGGGTCGTCAGCCCGGCGAAGTAAACCGTGAAGGTGCCGCCGCATTCAATCGCGTAGTAGTCAAATCCGTACTGGGAGACTTTCTTTTTTTCCGTATCGGAAGGACAGGCGGAGATATCGCCGATCTCTCCCATTTCCGACGCATCCGGATATTTTGTAAAACCATACCGGCCGTTCTCAAAATCCGGATCCTGAAGCAGCAGCGCGGCCCCGAAATCCGCCATCGCATCCTCAGCCGTCAGTGCCCGCGCGCCGGAAGGATCGGTGAGGTTCAACTGGCGGAAGACTTCATCGATTCCGACCAGGCCGTTGGCCGGGCTGCGCACCAGCGCCTTGGTCGCATCCTCACCGAAGCGGCCGAGGAAGTAATTCATGAACAGGAAGGATCCGCCGTAATGGGCGGAAGAGTCGTTGTCGTTGATGTCGATCCAGGTGTTAAGCTGGAGGTCGGGATCGTTCAAATAAACCAAGTCCGCGCCGCCGACGCTGTATCCGTTCAGATCGGCGGCCAGTTCGGCAAAACCTTCGTTGACCCAGGTTTCCTCGTTTTTATCCCCGTACCAATGGATCATGTGCTGGAATTCGTGCGCCAGGATCGTCAGGACGTAGGGGTTCGTCAGATTCATACCGTCGGCGTTCATATAGAACATTTCATGCTGGTTCGAATATTCGTGGGCCTGGCGCGAGACTTCATCCGCCGAGCTGAAATACCCGCCTACGTTCATGCCCATCCCCCGGCACCAGAGGATGTAGATGTGCGCGTCGCCGTCGACCCCGGGAGTCCATTCCGACCCGAAGAATTCCCGGTCGGTGGGATAGATTTCCTCCTCGAAGGTGTCGACCACTTCGCGGATGTCCGCATCGCTGGCGGTGACGGACGTGTCCACCCAGAAGTAGACATGCGGGGTGGCGTACCGCATCCGCGCGGTGACGGTATGGGTTTCATTGGTATCGCTGTTGGATACGTAGAACGAAGCAGTGGCGCCGACCGCGACCGGGGCGGCGTTTTCGGAGACCACCCGCGGAATATCGGGGATGCCCTTCAGGCGCTCCGCCTGTTCAACCAGATCGCCGGCCGGCGGATCGCCCGCGATGAGGGCGCTCAACGTCTCCAGCGCTTCCGGCGAAACCGGATCCGAAAGCTCAAGGACGCTGCCGACGGGAAGTGCGCTATCCGCCGGCCCGCCGGGGGTGTCGGCCGAAAGAGATGCATCTGTCACGACCGGATAATTCTTAGTGGCGGCTTGGGTGCGGCTGGGGATGGGTTGAAGCGACCAGTAGGTAATAAGCGTACTGCCGCCCAAACCGAGGCAGCACAGACATGCGATCAACGCCAGAGCGGCGATCAGGATGGTCTTCTTGTTTGAATTCATTATCTTCCTCCAAACGATACTCGAAAACACATGGACGAGATATCCGGGTGCGGATTAATTATCGCCGCCGCCGAACCGGTTTCCTGCGCAGCGGGATGCGGGCGATGCATTCAATTTCCACCGCGGCGCCCTTGGGGAGCGCGGCGGCTTGAATGGTCGTCCGGGCGGGCGGGTCGTGCGGAAAAAATTCCGCGTACACGGCGTTCATCGGGGAAAAATCCTCCATGCTGCGGAGGAAGACGGTTGTCTTGACGACGTCCGCCATCGCTCCGCCGGCGGTTTCGAGAAGCCGGGTGCAATGCAGCAATGCCTGCCGGGTTTCGGCGGCTATCCCGCCTGCAACCAGGCTGCCAGTCGCCGGATCCATCCCCAATTGACCGGAGGTAAACACGAGATCGCCCGAACGCACCGCCGGCGAGTATGGGCCGATGGCCTTGGGGGTATGTTCGGACGTTACGATTTCTTTTTGGGCCATGCTTCCCTCCAATGGGAAAAACGGGAATGGCGGATGGAGTGGCGGGCGGGAGGAAGGCGATGAGGATCCGGTTTTTAATCCCCCATCGCAATTCGCGTATTATAAAGACCGGTCCGGCACGCGTCAAGGAAATCCGCTCGGAATTCACCGTGCTATAATCAATATGAAGACCAACCATGGACAGGAATTTCTGGCGCGATTTGTACCCGATGTCGGAGACCCGGAGGCGGCTGAGCCGATCCTCCTGGATCTGGATTTACCTGCCGATTGCAGCCAGCATCCTGCTCGCCGCCGGACTTGCCGTTTTGATCCTGGGTTCCGCCCCGGAAGATGGATTTTCGCTGGGCGGACAGCTGGCGACGATCATCCTGGCCGGCGGAATGCTCGCGGCGGGATTCCTCTCCTGGCTGGCCATCCTGGCCTGCCTGTGGGGAGTCGGAGATGTGATCCGGGTGCTGCCGGCGCTCACCACGCGGATGCGGCTGCGATTTATCACCGGCGCCCAGGCGGTGAAGCGGATTATCCACGCGGTAAAACGGATAACCGCCTTTGTTTCGAGATTTTTCTCCCCCGACAAGACCGAAGGGCTGAACCGTTGGCCGCCGTCTCCGCAGCGAAGCGGCCGGAGGAAATAACGCGATGAGTAGAGACCTGGCTTTGCGACGCAGACAGGAAACCCGTACGCTGGGCGTGTTGCTGGCCGGCGGCGTCATCGGCGCGCTGGCCGGGGTGGGTGCGGCGTACCTGCTGCTGCAGGCGCGCGAGAGGCAGCGCAGCGCCACGGATGCGGATCTCCCGATCATCTCTTCCGGCGGCGCGGTGAAGCTGGGGCTCCTGCTGTTCGGTTTGTTCCGGCAGATTAACGAGATTGCGCAGGGCCGATAATCCCCCGGCGGGCCTTACCCCCAAATCACCCAGATCAGCCAGATTCCGATCATCGTCAACCCGATAAACAATTTAAATCCATAGGAAAGTCCGAAGCTGATTAACGCCGACCCGGCGGAGGAGATGGCTTTCTTCCAGCTGCGGTGGCGGCGGAACTCCAGCAGCGCCATTCCGCCCAGGCCGAGGAGAATGCCCACCAGCGGGGTGAGGAAAATCGACCCGACCACCAACAGCAGAACGCCGATCAGGACCGAGACGATTGAGGTGCCGGTCGATTTCAGGCCGAGGCCGGTGATCCAAATGTCGGAAGAGAGCCCCGCCAAAAGCAGAACGCTGATCCCGACCATGGCGAAGACGCCGGGCCACGTGAAGCCGTGCAGGATGCCGTACCCCAGCGCGGCCAGCCAGATCAGTTCGATCCCGGGCAGGAGCGGCACAACCACGCCGATCAGCCCGAGCAGCATCACGAACAGGATGACATACAACAATACGAACTGGATGGGTCCTTCCACTGGAAGCCCGCCTCTCGTGTGAGATATACTCCCGGTCGGGAGCCAATCCCCGATGTAAAAATTATAACGTACGCGCGGCTCGGCGTTTACGGCCGTGTACTCTAGAGGAGGGACCGATGAAGACCGTGGTAATCACCGGCAGCACCCGCGGGATCGGATTCGGACTTGCGAAAGCATTCCTGCGCCGAGGATGCCGCGTCGTCATCTCCTCGCGAAACCCCGCGAAAGTCGGGCAGGCCGCAGCGGAACTGGCGGCCGAATATGGAAATGAACTGATATTTAGCCAACCGTGCGATGTGACCGAATTCGAATCGGTCCAGTCGCTGTGGGACGCCTCCGTGAAACATTTCGAGGCGGTGGATATCTGGATCAACAACGCCGGGATCAGCCACCGCATGGCCGGCCTGACGTCCGTATCCCCGGAAGAACTCCGCGCGGTGGTGGAGACCAACCTGCTGGGAACGCTGCATGGCGCATGGGCGGCGATGCGCGGCATGCGCGAGCGCGGAAGCGGCGCGATCTACAATCTGGAAGGCCTGGGCAGCGACGGACGCCGGATGCACGGACTTCACTTGTACGGAATGACCAAATATGCCATCGCCTACCTGACCGATGCGCTGGCGGACGAAGCCAAGGGGAGCGGGGTGATCGTCGGCGCGATCCGCCCCGGGATGGTGTTGACGGATATGATCACATCTCAATATACGGGGCGGGAGGCGGAATGGCGCAAGCTGCAGCGCATGTTCCGCATCGTCGCGGCTGAGGTCGAAGAGGTGGCGCCCTGGGTGGCGCAGAAAGTGCTGGCCAACCGGCGCAACGGCGCCCGGATCCGGTACGGAGGCATGGGCAGAATGGTCCTGCGAACGATCCGCGCGAGCGGCGCACCCAAGCCGGGATAATTCCCCCTGCCCACCGCAGCTTCTCCAGATGATGATAGGGGAACCGGAGAGGATACAGAATCCCGCATGTCCATCGATCCCGTTGTGCAAGCCCTCCGTTCCGATCCGCACCTGGCGCCCAACATCGCGGCGTGGGAGCGGATCCCGGCCCGCGCAACGGTCCTCGTGCCGCCGCCGGAGGGTTTGCGCGCGGAACTGACGGCGGGGCTGCGCGCGCGCGGCATGGCACAACTGTATGCGCATCAGGCCGAGGCGGTGGAAGCCGCGTTGCGCGGTGAAAATGTGGTGCTCTCCACCGGAACAGCCTCGGGCAAGACGCTGGCCTACAACCTCCCGATCCTCCAGGAATCGCTGGCGGATCCCGGAGCCACGGCGATCTACCTCTTCCCCACCAAAGCCCTGGCGCAGGACCAGGCGGCGGAGCTGGCCCGCTGGGAAGAGGCTCTCGCCGGGGGCGGGATGGGTGTCCGCCTGTACGACGGAGATACGCCGCAATCCCGGCGCGCCGATTTCCGCCGCAGCGCCCGGTTCCTGATCACCAATCCGGACATGCTGCACCTCGGCATCCTTCCCCACCACACCCGCTGGGCGGAATTTCTTTCCCGGCTCCGGTTTGTAGTCCTGGACGAACTGCACATCTATCGCGGGGTGTTCGGATCGCACATGGCCAACGTCCTGCGGCGATTGCGGCGGGTGTGCGCCTTCTATCAGAATGCGGCGGGCGGCGGCGCAAACCGTCCGCAATTCCTCGCATCTTCCGCGACGATCGCCAATCCGCGCGAACTAGCCGAGGGGCTGACAGGTTCGCGGGTGACACTGGTGGACCGCGATACCTCGCCGCGCGCGGCCCGTCATCTCATTCTCTACAATCCGCCGCTGGCGGATCCGGCGCTCGGGTTGCGCCGCTCCTACATCCGCGAAACGCAGGAGATCGTCCTGCGCCTGCTGCGCGAGGGCGTGCAAACAGTGGTCTTCGCCCGCACGCGCCGGGCGGTGGAACTGCTGCTCGGCGCGCTGCGCGATCAGGCGGCGGTGGCGGGATTGGATCCGAAATCGATCCGCGGCTACCGCGCCGGCTACCTTTCGGAGGAGCGGCGCGAAATCGAGGCCGGGTTGCGCGCCGGGTCGGTGCGCTGCGTGGTGGCCACCAGCGCGCTCGAACTGGGCGTGGACATCGGCACCCTCGGCGCGGCAGTGATTGCCGGATACCCCGGGACGGTGGCGTCCTTCTGGCAGCGGGCCGGGCGGGCAGGGCGCCGCGACGAGGAATCGCTGGCGATCTTCGTGGCCTCGGCCGATCCGCTCGACCAGTTCCTGATGGCCCATCCGGAATTCCTGCTCGGCGGTTCGCCCGAGCACGCGCGGATCAATCCGGATAACCTCGCCATCCTTTCCGGGCACCTGAGTTGTTCCGCGTTTGAGCTGCCGTTTGCCAGGGGCGAGACCTTTGGCGGGCTTGCGGTGGACGAGCTTCTCACGGCGCTGGCGGAGGAAGGGGACCTGCACCGTGCGGAAAACGGCGAAGTCTCATGGATCGGGGAAACATACCCGGCGGCTGCGATCAGCCTGCGCACCGCCGGCACCAACCGGGTGGTAGTGCAGGAGATCCGCGAAGGAAGCCCGCGGATGATCGGGGAAGTGGACCGCACGGCGGCGCCCTCCTGGGTTCACCCCGGCGCGATTTACATGCACGAGGGCCGGACGTATTTCATCGACGCGTTGGATAGGGAGGCTGGCATCGCCCAGGCGCGGCCGATCGAGACGGATTATTACACCGAAGCGACGATGGACGTGCAGCTGGATGTGCTGGCGGTGCGCGATTCAAGCGAGGGCGGCGCGCTGAGGCGCGCCTGGGGGGATGTGCACATCAGCGCCAAAGCGGTCGCCTTCCGCCAGCTGCGGCGCGCAACCGGCGAGACGATCGGCAACGGGGAGATCGACCTGCCGGCGAACGAGTTCCAGACGGCCGGATGCTGGATCTGGGTGGCGTCGGACGCGCTCGGTCCATTCGAAGGTGAGGCGCGCGAATTTCTCGCCCTCATCGGCCCGAACGACTATGGGCCATCCTGGGAGGCGGCCCGCCGCGCGGCGCGGGAGCGGGACGAATTCCGCTGCGCGCGCTGCGGCGCGCCGGAACGGGTTTTGCGCGAGCACGATGTGCATCACCGCATCCCGTTCCGCTCCTTCGGCTACATTCCCGGGACGAACGACTTCCACCTTCAGGCCAACGCGGAGGAGAACCTGGTCACCCTGTGCGCGGCCTGCCATCAGCGGATCGAGGCCCAGCAGGGGACGCACACCGCCCTGGGCGGATTGGGGCACGCGTTGCACAACCTCGCCCCGCTGCTTCTGATGTGCGACGCGCGCGATCTGGGCTGGTCGATTGAATTGCGCGGGAAGGAAACCGGCTCGCCGACGATCACTTTTTACGATAACCTGGCGGAGGGATTGGGGCTCTCCGAAGAGTTGTACGGCTCGATGACCGCGCTGCTGACCTCGACCGCGGCGCTCATACGCGATTGCCCGTGCGCCACCGGCTGCCCGGCCTGCGTCGGCCCGGTTGCGGTCGGCGCGGGGCCGGTCAAGAAGACCGCCTTGCGCCTGGCGGAAATTTTGGCGGGGGGATGAGCGTTACCTGGAAGAAGACCGTCATACCCGCGTGATCGTAGCGGGTATCCATTCCAAGCATGTGTGTATGCGTTGGTGTTCCTCATGGATCCCGGCTAGGAGCACGCCGGGATAACGATGCAATCCCGGGTAATCCTCAATTCCCGGCAACCGTCGCCTGCGCGATGGCATAAATCGGGGCAATGACGCGAGCCCGGTTCGCTCCCGTAAAATATTTTGCGTGCAGATCCTCCGCGGTGACGTCGACGATGCGGTCAAACCCGCGGGCGCGCAGGAATTCCCCGATCCTTCCCGCCTCGATGCCGAACACCAACCCCTCGCCGGTGAACCTCCTGGCCTGTTCCAAGCGTTTGATCTCGCCGCGTCTCTCTTTCGCCGTAAGCGCCGAGGCGTACAGGTAATCGAAGACGATCGAGCTTCCGGGGGCGGAATTATGAGCGACGAAGGCCAGTGTATTGTCCACGGCTTCCGCCGTCAGATAAGGTGTCACCCCTTCCCAAATATAGAACGTCTTTTTCGCGGGATTATATCCGGCGGAAATGAGCTTCCGAAGGTCTTCCTTGTTGAAGTCGATCGGTACAAACGTTACGTGATCCGGCGCGCTGCCAAGTACTTTTATCACCCGCTCGATTTTCGCCGATTGCGTGGCGGGATGGTCCACCTCGAACACCCGCACCCGGCCTTTTAATTCATCGAAACGATAGGCTCGCGAATCCAATCCGGCGCCCAGGATGACCAGTTGCGCGACCCCGCCGGCAAGGGCTTCCGATAGGGAGTCGTCCATATACCGGCAGCGTGCCGTCATGGATCCCACCACCCCGGGACTCTTCCTCTCGGCGGATCCGGCAAAGCGTTTCCCGAACCAGTAAAAAAGGGGATGGATGAATTTTCCGGCCAGCGGATCGTTGCAGATTCTCTCCGCCTCCGGTTTCTCGAATTCCAACGCCCGCATCAATGCAATTCCCTGGGCGGTGACGCTGATTTGGGTTTTTTTCATGGGGCGCTCCTGGAGAAAAGCATACAACGGCTTGGAAAAGCTGGGAAGATATTTAAAGGAGATACGATACCGCCCTGGTGGGTTCCTAAGACCGACGCGGTCTTAAGACCGCGTCGGTCTGAAGAATCATAGAAATCCCCGCTTTCCACATAAAAACAAGGCTAATCTTAGGCTCGACCTGACCGGGAATGCTGACCAATCCCAAGGGATGACGAACATACTGGTGCGCGGGGATGATCAGTGGTCGTCATGCCCGAGTGGATTTATCGGGCATCCAGAAAGTGGTTAAAAAAAATTCTCCTGGATCCCCGCTAAGTACACGCGGGGATGACATTCATACTTTTTCGCGATTCTTGGCCGTCCCTGTTAAGGATAGCGAGCCTGTCCCGAACGAAGCGAGGGATTGCGCGGCAGCAACATCAATAATCCCAGCGGTCCGGCCATCAGAAGCCACATCACCGGAGCCAAACCGAATTGCTGCGCCAGGCCGCCGAGCAGCCACGGCATCCCTCCGGCAAGGATTCCAAAAGCCGACGTGACGGCCATGGCGGTGCCCGAGCGCCCGGGCAGCGCGGCATACAGCCGCGCCTGCGGAATGGCGTACCAGCCGGAGTTGAGCAGCCCCATAAGCGCCAGGAGGATGAATTTCACGGCGATCCACGGCGCGAGCAGGAAGCCCGCGAATAAACCGACCATCAGCAGCGCGCTGATCCGGAGATATTTAACCGGATCGGCGCGTGCAAGCAGCGGGATAAGCAGCGCGTCCCCGACGATGCCGACCCCGCTCCAGACGGCGACCATCAGGCTTGCCGTCGCGAAGGATACATGGGCCACATCAGTTCCGTAAAGAGCGATGAATCCGAGCAGGACATCCAGCATCAGGTCCCCCAGCGCCAGCAGCAGCAGCCAGCGGAGGACTTCCCGGCTGCGGATGGCGTTCCAGAAATTCGCAAGCAGGCCGCGGAACGAGAGGCGCTCCTCCCCGGCCGGCGGCGGGGGAAAACGGCGGGGGAGGAGCACCACGACCAACAGGAAAGCGCACGCCGCAAAAAGAAACATCGGGATGCGCCAGCTCCCGCCGGCGGCGAGGATAAAGGCAAGCAGGATCGGACCGGCGACGACGCCCAGCGAGCCAGACAGAGTCCAGCGCGCCATCGACAATTCCCGGCGATCGGGATCCAGATCCATCAGAGTCGCCTGCGACAGGCTGACGAACGCGCCCGACGAAGGACTGGACAGGATCATGGCGGCGAGGAGCAGGAGGAATGATCCGGATACGCCAATCATCAACATGGACGCCAGGAAACACACGCCGCCCGCGAGGATGATCCGCTTGCGGTGCCCGAAATCGCCGAGCAACCCAAGCGCCGGCTCGATGAGATTCCCGACCATCAGCGGCAATCCGATCAACAGCCCGATTGGCGCGTAGGTCAGATGCAGGTCGTCGCGGATGACCGGCCAGGCCGCCCCGACCGTGCCGAAGGCAAGCTCGTCGAGAAATTCGATCGCCAGAAAGACC
>CAZYSF010000631.1:0-2471 GCA_964649635.1 uncultured Anaerolineales bacterium
TGTCCATCCGCATCCGTCCCTGGTCATCGACCGGGACCGTTTCCACGCGCGACCGGCCGAGGCCCAGCAAAGCCAGGGCTTTGAACACGGTGGCATGCGCCTGTTCGCCCAGCACCACCCGAACCTCCGGCGCGCCGAACAGGCCGTCCGAATTCGCGTCCCATCCCTGCCGTTTTAAAAGTTCGTTGCGCCCGGCCGCGAGTCCGCACAGGGTCGCGGCCGAGGTTCCGCTGACAAAACCCGCCGCCGTGCCTTCGGGCAATCCCAAAAGCTCCACCAGCCACTTTTCGCAAATGGATTCCAGCCGTGAAGCGATCGGGGAGATCACATACAGGGCGGCGTTCTGATCCCATACATCCGCCAGCCATTTGGCCGCCAGCGACGCGGGGAGCGAGCCTCCGTTCACGAATCCAAAGTATCTTCCCCCGGTCTGCGCGACGGTGGCCGGGGATCCGTATTCGTCCAGCAGGCGAAGCGTTTCCGCAGGGTCGCCCGGAGTTGCCGGGAAGGGTTCGTCGAAGGCCGCCAGGTTCCTGATCGCTTCATCGCCCGGAAAGACATTCCGTTGAAATGACGTGTCCATGTATGCATAGGCATAGGCTTTCGCCTGCTCGAATAGTTCCCTGCCCTGATGCTGCAAGCGCATCGCATCCTGCAGACTGTCCAGTTTCTCCATGCCACGACTCCTTCTTCTATTGAAGCATCCATCTACGGGAGGGCCGAACGGCGGGCGCAGGCTCCGGTGGTAAGGGCTGCCAACGACGAAGGGATCCTGCGCTGCGGACGGAGAAGGCCGCCGGCATCACCCGAAGAGGCGGGAATAACCGGAATAGGGAACCAGCGGGATGATGTCGAAGGAAATGAGACCCTGCCGGACCAGCGGGAAGGCGGAAGCCAGTTCCCGGGCGCGGGCGAAATCCTCGCATTCCAGGATTAGCACCGCCGTATGGCGGTCGGCGCGGAAGTATGCTTCGCGGACAATCCCTTGTTGTTGAAGGTCCCAGACATGCCGCGCCTCGTCTTTCAAATGCGGCGCGTATGCTTCTTCGTTCGCGTTCGGATTTTCCGTTTCCATTGCGATGAATTTCATGGCCCACTCGGGAAGAAGCTCGATGCGTTCACGGAGAAACGCGGGTTGCATTTTCAGCAGCGGCGGTCTGGAATGTCATTATACCCGCCGGGCGTTTTCATCCCGGATTTTTTCTCCGCGATCCAATCCCGCTTCCCGAGGAAGGTCCCGCGGGCGACTCGCCCTGGACCGTCATCCGCGGACCGCCTCGAAAATACCAGACTCTTTGGTGATGCGGAATACTCCCCCGCCGCGCTCCATTTCCTTCTCCACGTACCGGACGAATTTGGCCCGTTCCACCCCATCCAGCTTGATCCGGCCCGAAAGCATGTAATCCACGAGCGGCGCCGGATCTGTGACGACGAGCGCATCTTCATACCGATGAAGCAATACATCTGTAAACAGCGGCGCCAACTGGGCGGCGCCGTTTTCCAGCGTAAATGTGCCCGTTGCCAATCCGCCCGACCCCCAGATATCCAGCCCGGGATCGAAGCGTGTCGCGAGTTCCGCCAACTCGCGCATGTGTCCCCGGCCGACCGTGGAGGCAAACAGCCGCCCGCCGGGCCGCAGGACGCGGCGAAATTCGCCCAACGTCTTTTTTCTATCCGGGACGTGATAGAGCATGTGGTCGGCGATCACCGCATCGAACCCGTTGCTCTCAAACGGGATCGATTGCGCATCGGCCGCCTCAAAACGGAACCGCCGCCCAAGCGCAGCCAGGTTCGTGCGCGCCTGCTCCAGCATTCCGGGGGAGACATCGGAAAGCGTGATCTCCCATCCGCGCGGAATGCGGTCCGCGTTCTCACCCCACAAACCGCCCTGTCCGCAGCCCACTTCCAGGATCCGGCACTCCGCCGGGAGGACAAACCGGTCGAATACCCATCGCATCCATCCGTATGGATTCGTGCTGAAGCGCAAGTGAATCGAAATGCGCGAGTTTAAATTCGAGGCATCGCGGTATTGTTCCGACAGATATGCTTTGTCGGATAATCCGGCCACCTTCGGCATATGGGTTCCTTATTCGCCGTCCACAATCGGCCAGCCGCGGTCACGGGCGACGCGTTCCAGTTTGGGGTCGGGATGCACGGCCACCGGGTGCCCGGCGAGTTCCAGGAACGGCAGATCATGAATCGAATCCGCGTAGGTGTAACTGGCCGCCCAATCCACATCCGCCGCCAGTTCGTCGGCGAGCCGGAGGGTGCGCGCCGCTTTTTCACGGCCGATCACGACCGGCGACCCGATCCGGCCGGTATAGCGGCCGTGGCGCATGAGGATTTCCGTGCCGGCCGTGCCCGCCGCCCGCAGGCTCTCGCCAATCCGCCGCACGCACGGCGCCGGTCCGCCCGATATGATCAGCATCAAATGACCGAGCCGGCGATGGTGGTCCCAGCGCTCGAGGACG
>CAZYSF010000632.1:0-4220 GCA_964649635.1 uncultured Anaerolineales bacterium
GTCTTTTGGGTAGGTCCGGATATAAGCATCAATAGCTTTCGAGGGTTTCATTTCAGCTCCCTTCTTTTCAACGGAGGAAAAACCTCTTTATCAAATCTTACGCGATCGCGGGTGGTACTTCAATCGGTAACGGCCGCTTCCGGGAATTTTCCCTCGATCCGGGTTGAAATTTGAATGTTTTCTCCTCAAGATCATTATTTCTCTAAAGCCGGAGTAATAATCGAACTCAGACCTTTTTCCCCCCCGGGGAAAGATCTTGGTTAAGTCGATTAAAAACCCTCTCTTCCCCTGCAGGGAAGGGCAGGGAGAGGTGAGGCTGGCGCGGTAAAGTCTCTCAATCACTGCGATAGACGCCCGTGCCATCGCCGTGCTGAAAGACGGCGCTTGTACAAAATTTCCGCCCCCGGTAAAAAAATATCGAGGGCAGATTTTCGCGGAGTTTATCGATGGCTGTGAATGCCCTGGAGGGCCTGCCCCCGCGTGTTTACTGTGCATACTCCTTCAGCTGGCGGGCCCTGCGGGGGTGCCGCAGCCGCCGCAAGGCGCGTCCCTCGATCTGGCGGATGCGTTCGCGCGTCAGCCCGAACTTTTGCCCGACTTCCTCAAGCGTATACGGCCGCTCGCCGCACAATCCGAACCGCATCCGCAGCACTCTCGCTTCGCGCGGGCTGAGCGTCCCCAGCACTTCCTCGACCTTCTCGCGCAGGAGCTGTTCGCTGGTGCTTTCGACGGGTGAGGGGGTGAGCGTGTCCGCGACGACGGTGATCATCTCCTCGTCTTCGTCGCCGATCGGGTTCTCCAGCGACACCGGCCGCCAGGAGACCTGCAGCATCCAATCCACCTTGCGCTCGTCCAGCCCCATGATCTCCCCGATCTCCTCCGAGGTGGCTTTGCGCCCGGTGCGCTGTTCGATGTCGTGCGCCGTGCGGTACATCCGCTGAATGCGGTCGGTCATGTGCACCGGAACACGGATCGTCCGGCATAGGTCGGCGATCACGCGCGAAATGGTCTGCCGGATCCACCAGGTGGCGTAGGTGGAAAAGCGGAAGCCGCGGTGATAATCGAATTTCTCGACCGCCTTCATCAACCCGAGGTTGCCCTCCTGGATCAGGTCGAGGAAGTGCACGCCGCGGCCCATGTAGCGCTTGGCGACGCTGACCACCAGGCGGGTGTTGGCCTTGATCAAATGCTCGCGCGCGGCCAGGCCGTCGAGGATGAGGCTTTCCAATTGGGTGCGTTTCTGGGTGGTCAGGGAGGAGGCTTCGCCGGGCTTGCGCATCGCGCGCAGCCGCTGGGTGGCTTCCCGGCCGCGCTCGATCCGTTGCGCCAGCGCGACTTCCTCCTGGACGGAGAGCAGCGGGACCCGCGACATCTCCTTGAGGTACAACCCGACCGTGTCTTCGATGGAGATCCGCGCCAGGTCGCTTTCCTTGCTGGCGGCGGCCCGCCGCGGTGCGGGTCGGACCGGTCCGTGGATGCCGGTTTCGCAAACCTCGACTCCGGCGCCGTGGAGGAAGGTCAGCACGCGGTGGTATTCACCCGCGCGTTTGGCGGCGCTGGGAAACGCCTCGAGGATGTCGTCGGTGGTGATGTACCCCTGGAACGCCGCTTGTTCCAGCAGATCTGCAACTTGTTCTCGGTTTCGCCATTCACGCTCCATGCGGTTCTCTCCATGATAGGAAGGTCGTGCATGGGGGCAGGACGGCTTTCGTTTCTCCGGCTGGCTGGAATGATGGGAACGATGCCTTCACGCCCGAGTACGAGTTCAGTCTCAAGGGCTTCGCCGGGATTCCAGGCGAAGTTGCCCGGGTGCCAAAACCCCACGGAGGAGTTTTGGACGGTTTGCGTTTCTGCCTATTTCTTTGTGGGATTTTTTTTCTTCCCGCCGGTGGGTTTCTTCTTTGCGGCGGTGGTCTTCTTCCCTCCCTTGGGTTGTTTGCGCGGCGCTTTGACCGCGGTTTTTTTCTCCGGAGTTTTCTTTTTCGCCGGCGGTTTTTTACCGGATACCCCGGGCGGCGCCGGAGCCGCCAGTTTTTTCACGACTTTTTCCATCGAAGGATCTTCGATCTTCGATTCCGCCTTCAACAGGATTCGCCCGGAGAACTCGGCCGCCGGTTCTTCTTTGTGATGATGCTTCGGCTCTTCGTTGAGATCGGCGCCGCAAACCGTGCATAATCCCCGGCAGTCCTCGCGGCACAACGGCCGGGTGGGCTGGTTGAGCAGGATGTATTCGCGCAACAGCGGCTCCAGATTCAAATGCGCGTCTTCCCCGACGGCCAGGAGCGGGTCGGTGGCATTCTGCGGGGGATAAACGAAGAGGTCTTCGAGATGGATGGAGACCGGAGCGGCGAACGGCTTCAGGCAGCGGGCGCATTCGGCGGGAAGCTGGGCGGAAAAATCTCCCATGGAGACGATTCCCTGCGGCGTGCGGGTGAGCGAAACGCGGCCGGAGAATGCATCCACCTGGAGATCCCCGCCTAAATTAATTTTATTTTCAAGGAAGTCGAACTGCCGGCCGTAACCTGCCGTTTGGCTGAGGAGGAACCCAACGTTCAGTCGAAGTGGGCGGTATTGAGTATGCACTTGGGAAAACCGCATCAAATCAAGGCTTTTTGCATTCTAGCATATAAGGATATGCGAAGTCAAATTTGAGGAAATATTTGGATAATTTGTGTCATAATCACCTCTTGAGTACAATACAAGAGCGCAGGAGGAGGATTGGGCATGGATGGTTTTCCGCATGAGGTTTATTCGGAAGAAACCACACGGGGGGAATCCGTGCCGGTCAGAGCCCGGCTGCAAAGTGTTGTGGGCTCCCTTGCCCCGCAGCAGCGGTTGATACTGTCATTCTTCCTTTTTATGGACGTGTGCATCCTCAGTTTCGCCGTATTGTTCCTTTTCAACAAAATCGAGCTCCCGTTCTGACGCAGGCTTGGTACTTCGAACGGTTATCGGAAGGTATTCCCCGTGGATATCAGACCCTCTCCCATTGCCGGAACTTGGTACTCCGGAAATCCCGACGCCCTGGCCGAACAATTGGATGGTTTTTTACAGGCCGCCTCACCGCTGGAACCGTCCGGCGAGCTGATCGGGGTGATTGTCCCGCATGCGGGGCACCGGTATTCGGGTGCGGTGGCTGCGAATGCCTTCCGGTTGATGCGCGGATTGGCCCCGGAGATTGTCGCGGTCGTCTCGCCGATGCATACCCTGGCTCCGGACCGGCTGGCAACCAGCGGCCATGACGCTTATCAAACCCCGCTGGGTACCATCCCCGTGGATGCCGAAGCCGTCCGTACGCTCAATACCGCGCTGGAAAAGCGCTCCGGCCTGCGCCTGTTTCCGCTCCGCAACGATCGCGAGCATTCGCTGGAGATCGAACTGCCTTTCCTCCAGCGCGTGCTCGGCGAATTCCGGTTGCTGCCGGTGATGGTCCTCGATCAGCAGGAATCCACCGCCCAGGCGCTCGGCTCGGCGCTGGCCGAAACGCTGTCCGGAAGGCGGGCGCTGCTGGTGGCAAGCAGCGACCTCTCGCATTTCTATCCGGACGCGGCCGCGCGCAGATTGGATTCGGAGATGATGCGGCGGATCGCCGCCTTCGACCCCGCGGCCGTGATCCGCGCAGAGGATGAGGAAGCCGGCTTTGCCTGCGGGCGCGCGGCCGTCGCCGCCGTATTGTGGGCCGCCCGGGAACTCGGCGCCAACCTCGTCACCCCGGTCGCCTACGGCAATTCCGGCGATATCACCGGAGATCGGTCCTCCGTCGTCGGGTACGGCGCGGCGGCCATCTGGCGTCACGCCGCCGCATGACGACCTTCCTCGAGATCGCCCCCCTGGCCACTTCCGTCAAATCGGTCTTTCATTACCATCTGCCCGATGGGATGGAAAATATCGGACCGGGAAATCTGGTCGTCGTTCCCTTCGGGCCGCAAAAAGTCCAGGGTGTCGTCCTCGGCGCAATCCCGCGCCCGGAAGTTCCGGAAACCCGCGCGGTGGAAGGTCTGCTCGATCCGCTGCCCGTGCTCACCCCATTCCAATTGCATCTGGCAAAGTGGATGTCCAATTATTACCGGGCGACGCTGGATTCCTGCCTCTCGGCGATGCTCCCGCCGGGCCTGGGCCGGCATGCCGAAGGCTTGTACGAACTCGCGGATGAAAATTTCAATCCGGAGAAACCGGCGCAAGCGCGGTTGATAAAGCTGCTGCGCGAACTCGGAGCGCTG